>NZ_JBFSUL010000020.1:0-78663 GCF_041467395.1 Vibrio sp. 10N.247.310.98
GGCTTGGCTAATTTGGCTTGCTGATTCGTTCTGGTTTCCTAAGAAGCCATCCCGTGTCAGCGAGGTGGCATTATAGAGATTTCGATCACACTGGCAAGCCCTTTTTTAAGTTTTTTTCGTTTTTTTATTCGTTCGATTAAAAAGAACTCAAAACGCCTCAAAAGTAGGCTTTTATCTTACATATTCTTCAGTTTTTCAGTGAACAAAGAGACTTTTTCCCAGTTTGTGTACTCAACTTCCTTCGTTGTATCCGTTTCACCACCTGTCATATTCATAATAAAGCGGATCATGGTTCTATCGAACCAGTTATAACGTGGGTAATAGAGGGCACCTGCAAATACACCGATTAAAGTCGGCTGCCATGGAGACTTGGTAAGGAACTTCTTAATATACGCACTGCCTTCTGGTGTATCTTTGCCTTGGTCTTCTTTACGCGCCGTTAAGTTAACACAGAAGAACGCAACCTTGCTTGATTGCAACTGAGTAAGGTTGGCATCAATAAATTGATATAGCTTCTTATTAAGGTGGCCATAACGAATCGATGCGCCAATCAACACTCTGTCGTACTGAGCAAAGTCCACCTTGCCAATAGTGTGCAGATCTTGAAGCTCACATTCGAACTCACTCATTTCTTCTTTTATATAGTTCAAGATTTTCTTGGTCTGCCCTTCACGGCTTGAATACAAAAATAGAACTTTTGCCACAATGTTGTCCTTAGCTACGCCAAAACGTAGGGGTCAATAAGATTAATAAGGTGAAGATTTCTAATCGGCCAAACAGCATAGATACGATAAGTACCCATTTTGCTTTGTCGTTCACATCGCCAAAGTGCACCGCGACTTCACCAAGGCCCGGGCCAAGGTTATTTAATGTCGCCGCTACCGCAGAGAAAGCACTCAACTCGTCCATACCAGTTGCAATAAGAGCCAGCATACAAACCACAAACACTAATGCGTATGCAGAGAAGAAGCCCCAGACCGCATCTACAACACGTTGTGGTAGTGCAGAACCGCCAACCTTGATGGTATAGACAGCCCGTGGGTGAACAAGACGCTTCATTTCACGAGCACCTTGCAGAGTAAGTAGTAAGATTCGAATCACTTTCATACCACCACCCGTAGAACCTGCACATCCCCCTATAAAAGAAGAGAACAAAAGCAGTACGGGTAAGAACAATGGCCACTCTGAGAAACCCGTCGTTGTAAAACCCGCGGTCGTAGAGATAGACACGGTTTGGAACAAGGCTTGGTCGAAAGCATCGTAGTACGAATCATAAGAGTGATGATTGAGCAGTAATAAGAAACAAACCAAGAACAGTACTGCCTGAATAAAGATAAAGGCGCGGAACTCAGGATCTTTCCAATAATACTTAGGATGCACACCACCTGAAGCAAATGCAGCAAAGTGAAGCGAATAGTTACATGCGGATATAAGAAGGAACACAACTGTAATCATGTTGATCGCAGGGCTATTGAAATACCCCATGCTCGCATCGTGAGTCGAGAAGCCACCAATCGCAATAGTAGAGAAGCTATGACTGATGGCATCAAAGAAGCTCATCCCAGCAAGCCAAAACGCCACTGCACAAGCAATGGTTAAGCTCAGGTAGATGTACCAAAGCGCTTTTGCCGTTTCAGCAATACGCGGAGTCATCTTGCTATCTTTTACTGGACCCGGGATTTCAGCACGATATAACTGCATACCACCGATACCCAGAACAGGGAGGATAGCTACCGCTAATACGATGATACCCATACCACCAAACCATTGTAGGAACTGACGATAAAAAAGAATCGCCTTAGGCAGATCATCGAGGCCGACAATTACGGTCGCACCTGTCGTAGTTAATGCAGAGAAGGATTCGAAGAAAGCATCGGTTACCGATACATTGGGGTTATCGGCGATCAAAAACGGCAGCGCACCCGCACTACCGATTACCGTCCAAAACAGAACAACAATCAAAAAGCCATCACGCGCTTTCAATTCATGCTTATAACGTCGGTTTGGAAACCAGCAAGTTGCTCCACAGAATAAGAGAACGAAGAAGGTCGTCACAAATGGCACACCCGCACCATCTCGATAGATCAGTGCGACGAGCGCAGGAGCAAGCATTGATACACTAAAAAGTGCTAATAATAATCCGACGATTCGAATAATTGAGCGAAATTGCATGAGCTATTGAACGAAGCGAAATGCTTCACACTTCCTAGTTGTCTTTGACTTTCGTTACCAGTGCCTTAGCACCGCTTTTATTGATCATGGTTTGGGTAAACGAATCTACCTGAAGGAGCTCTATTTCAATAATAAGCTCAACTTGAACACCATAATCCGCTTGGACCTCAACAGCCTGATGCTGAGCCATGATGGATTGTGCGATCGGCACAAAGCCATAGTCTAACTCTAGCCGTAATTTTGTGGTTATTTTTTTCTCGATAGTTTGAAGCAGCTTGAGAGCTTGTTGTACGCCACCGCCGTAAGCCTTAACCAAACCGCCGGTTCCAAGCTTAATTCCGCCAGAGTAGCGCGTCACAACAGCCGTTAATTCACCGACACCAGAGCCCGATAGTTGCGCCAAGATAGGCTTACCCGCTGTACCCGAGGGTTCACCATCATCACTGAAACCCCAAAGCATTGAGTCTTCAGGTCGACCAGCAACAAAACCCCAACAGTTATGTCGTGCTGAAGAATGCTCTTTTTTCACCTGTTCTACGAACTGTTTTGCAGCTTCAACACTTGGAGTATGAGCAAGATGCGTAATAAAGACGCTCTTTTTTATCTCTTCTTCAAACAGAGCCGACGCAGAAGGTATTAAATAAGGCTGTTCATTCATATCGTTAACTTAGTTAATAAGAGCGACGAAGTGTATCACGCGTGAATAATAAGGGTTAGAGGATCTGTGCCATCGCACAATGTTAAACAATTGTTTAAAAAATGTATTGAAATTAATCAAGCAGAGGTACAGACTAAGATAACTGGTCTTACCAGGTATTCTACAATAATAGAAAGATAACAAGATTCTCTCAAACAATCGTGGATTGTATGTCATGGAGATAGACAATGATTTACCAAGCTAACACCCTACAGGTAAAGGAATTACAAGATGGTATTGCGGAATTAAGCTTCTGTGCACCAGCCTCTGTAAACAAACTCGACCTTGCTACTTTAGAATCACTAGATAAAGCGTTAGATGCTCTTAATGCTCACGCAGGATTACGTGGTTTAATCTTAACTTCAAACAAAGACGCGTTCATTGTAGGCGCAGACATCACTGAATTTCTTGGCCTATTTGCTAAGCCAGAAGCAGAACTTGATGAATGGTTAAGATTCGCTAATTCAATCTTCAGCAAGCTCGAAGACCTTCCTGTCCCAACTCTTTCAATGATGCGTGGCCATGCCCTTGGCGGCGGCTGTGAATGTGTACTCGCTACCGATTTCCGTATCGGTGACAAGACCACCAGCATTGGCCTACCTGAAACCAAACTTGGCATCATGCCTGGTTTTGGTGGTTGTGTACGCCTACCTCGTGTTATCGGTGCTGACAGCGCAATGGAAATTATCACGCAAGGCAAAGCATGCCGTGCAGATGAAGCGCTTAAAGTTGGCTTGTTAGATGCGATTGTTGAAACAGACCAGTTACTAGAATCGGCAATCAATACCGTTTCTCTGGCTGCTAATGAAAAATTAGACTGGCAGCTACGCCGTAAACAAAAGACATCAGCGCTTTCACTAAGCAAACTCGAAGCGATGATGAGCTTTACCATGGCGAAGGGCTTAGTTGCTCAAAAAGCAGGGCCTCACTACCCAGCTCCGATTACTTCTGTGATTGCGATTGAAGAAGCAGCACGCAGCAATCGCGATGCAGCACTCGACATCGAACGTAAGCACTTCGTTAAGCTAGCGAAATCGGAAGAAGCAAAAGCATTAGTTGGCTTATTCCTGAATGACCAGTACATCAAAGGCTTAGCGAAACAAGCGGGTAAGTCAGCAAACAAAGCAACTGAGCGTGCAGCCGTACTTGGTGCAGGTATCATGGGCGGCGGTATTGCTTACCAATCAGCTCTAAAAGGCGTGCCAGTGATGATGAAAGACATCGCACAAGCATCGCTTGATCTAGGTATGAACGAAGCATCTAAGCTGTTGAATAAACGCTTATCACGCGGTCGCTTAGATGGATTCAAGATGGCAGGTATTCTGTCTTCTATTACTCCAAGCCTGCATTACGCGGGTGTAGAACAGTCGGATGTGATTGTTGAAGCAGTAGTAGAAAACCCGAAAGTAAAAGCAGCAGTACTGAGCGAAGTGGAAGGTTTGGTTGGTGAAGACACGGTTCTAACATCAAACACCTCTACAATTCCGATCAACCTGCTAGCGAAATCACTGAAGCGCCCAGAAAACTTCTGTGGCATGCACTTCTTTAACCCTGTGCATCGCATGCCTTTGGTTGAGATCATCCGTGGTGAACAAACTTCAGAAGAGACCATCAATCGCGTGGTTGCTTACGCAGCGAAGATGGGTAAATCCCCAATCGTTGTTAACGACTGCCCAGGCTTCTTCGTTAACCGTGTACTTTTCCCTTACTTTGGCGGTTTCAGCATGTTGCTACGCGACGGTGCTGATTTCACTAAGATCGATAAAGTGATGGAGCGTAAGTTCGGTTGGCCAATGGGCCCGGCTTACTTACTAGACGTTGTAGGCCTAGACACTGCACACCACGCACAAGCTGTGATGGCGCAAGGTTTCCCAGAGCGTATGGGCAAAGAAGGTCGTGATGCGATTGATGCACTTTACGTTGCTGAAAAATACGGTCAGAAAAACGGTAGCGGTTTCTACACATACAGCGTAGACAAGCGTGGTCGTCCGAAGAAGACCTTCTCTGAAGACATTCTTCCTATCTTGGCTGACGTATGTCAAGCACCACAAGATTTTGATGACCAAACAATTATCCAGCGCGTGATGATTCCAATGATCAACGAAGTGGTGCTTTGTCTAGAAGAAGGCATTATCGCGACACCGCAAGAAGCGGATATGGCACTGGTTTACGGTTTAGGCTTCCCTCCATTTAGAGGCGGCGTATTCCGCTACTTAGACAGTGTGGGCATTGGTAACTTCGTTGAAATGGCGAAAGGCTACCAAGACTTAGGTGCAATGTACCAAGTTCCTCAGCTATTGCTTGATATGGCAGCGAAGGGCGAAAGCTTTTACGACAGCCAACAAGCCAGTTCTCTGTAACCCACATTTGGAAAAGGAATAGCAAAATGAAAAATGTAGTTGTTGTTGATTGCCTTCGCACCCCAATGGGACGTTCCAAAGGTGGAGCTTTCCGTCACACTCGTGCTGAAGATCTGTCTGCACATTTGATGAAAGGCATTTTAGAGCGCAACCCAGAAGTAAACCCTGTCGAAATTGAAGATATTTACTGGGGTTGTGTACAACAAACACTAGAGCAAGGCTTCAACGTTGCACGTAACGCTGCCTTGCTTGCTGGTCTACCGATTGAGATTGGTGCTGTAACAGTCAACCGTTTATGTGGTTCATCTATGCAAGCTTTGCATGATGCAACTCGCTCTATCATGGTTGGTGATGCTGAAATCTGCCTGATTGGTGGTGTGGAGCACATGGGCCACGTACCAATGAACCATGGTGTTGATTTTCACCCAGGCATGTCAAAACACGTAGCAAAAGCGGCCGGCATGATGGGGCTAACCGCTGAGATGTTAGGCAAAATGCACGGTATTAGCCGTGAAGACCAAGATGCATTCGCAGCACGCTCACATGCTCGCGCTCAAGCAGCTACGGTTGAAGGTCGTTTCAAAAATGAAATCCTGCCAACCGAAGCTCACGCTGCAGACGGTTCTCTGTTCACTCTGGATTACGACGAAGTCATTCGCCCAGAGACAACAGTTGAAGGCTTATCCCAGCTGCGTCCGGTATTTGACCCAGCAAACGGCACAGTAACAGCAGGTACTTCATCAGCTCTGTCTGATGGTGCTTCTGCAATGCTTATCATGAGCGAAGAGAAAGCTAACGCACTTGGCCTTAAGATTCGCGCTCGCGTGAAGTCTATGGCTATCGCTGGCTGCGATCCTTCAATCATGGGTTACGGCCCAGTACCAGCAACCCAAAAAGCACTTAAACGTGCAGGACTAACCATTGAAGACATGGGTGTGATTGAGTTAAACGAAGCGTTTGCTGCTCAATCTCTACCTTGTGCTAAAGACTTAGGTCTACTGGATGTTGTTGACGAGAAAGTAAACCTTAACGGCGGTGCGATTGCTCTGGGTCACCCACTAGGCTGTTCTGGTTCTCGTATCTCGACGACGCTAATCAACCTGATGGAAGCACAAGACGTGAAATACGGCTTGGCGACTATGTGTATTGGTTTAGGCCAAGGTATTGCAACGGTATTTGAACGCCCATAGCGTTTACTGACTGTAATATTTGAAGGGTAATCTTTTGTGCAGCTATATTTATATAGCTGCACTTTTTATTGCTTGGCATCCAACAATGCATCGATTGTGTTCAGCTAACTCAACGAGAGAAAAACCAACCCTGACATCTATGCACAAAACGCATATATTCAATGTTGATGTTTCATTATTTTTTCTCGGATGATTCAACTAAAGTTACTTCAGTTTCCTAATATTCCTCCACGGAGCAGATCATGTTTAAAGCACTTGTACTAAACCAAGAAGACAAAAAAACTATCGCGTCAGTTTCTCAAATTGAAGAATCTCAATTACCAGAAGGTAACGTGAAGATTGATGTTAGCTACTCTTCTTTGAACTACAAAGATGGTTTGGCGATTACAGGTAAAGGGCGCATTGTTCGCAACTTCCCTATGGTTCCTGGTATCGACCTTTCTGGTGTGGTTTCACAATCTGATGACCCTCGCTACAAAGCAGGCGACGAAGTGGTTCTAACTGGTTGGGGTGTTGGTGAAGGTCACTGGGGCGGCATGGCTGAGAAAGCAAGCCTAAACGGTGACTGGTTAGTGCCAATGCCTAAAGGTCTAGACGCTAAGAAAGTAATGGCGATTGGTACAGCAGGCTTCACAGCAATGCTTTGTGTTCAAGCTATTGTCGATGCTGGCATCAAGCCTGAAGACGGTGAAATCCTAGTTACCGGCGCAAGTGGCGGTGTAGGTAGCGTATCTATCACTCTACTAAACCAACTGGGCTACAAAGTGGCAGCAGTGACTGGCCGTGCTTCTGTAAACGGTGAACTACTTAAATCACTAGGCGCGACACGTATTGTAGAGCGTGCTGAACTAGAAGAACCAGCTAAGCCACTAGAAAAACAACTGTGGGCTGGCGCTATCGATACGGTAGGCAGCAAAGTGCTTGCGAAAGTATTGGCGCAAATTGATTACAACGGTGCGGTTGCGATGTGTGGTCTAGCTGGCGGTTTTGACTTACCAACCACGGTAATGCCATTCATTCTGCGTAACGTTCGCCTACAAGGTGTTGATTCTGTAATGTGCCCTCGTGAAAAACGTATTAAAGCGTGGGAACAACTGGCTGAGCTACTACCAGAATCTTTCTACGCTCAAGCAACCAAAGAAGTGTCTTTAGACGGTGCAATTCAAGCAGCAGAAGACATCACTAACGGTCAAATCACTGGTCGCGTAGTCATTAAACTATAGGCTCTCAAACATAAAGTTATCAAACCTTAAGCAACAGCTTTAGGCTTGGATAACCCAAAACAACAAAGGGCTGATTTTTATCAGCCCTTTTGCGTTTTTGTCATTCGGGTCAAGTGAACTCAGACTCAGATCCGGTTAACCCAAACCGACATCCGCAATCCGTTTTTGAATCAACTCACCACACTCTTCTTTTACCACTCTTCTTAACCATTGTTGTGAAGCAGAAGAATCGCAACGCGAGTGCCAGATCAGTGAGTAATCAAACGGCATAAATTCAAATGGTAATGGCTTAACAACCAAGTCATAACGCTCTGCTACCAAATAAGCCAAATCAGCAGGCACAGTAATCACCAACGGCATTCTATCGACAATCGCCAATGCCGCTTCAAGGTGATAAGCACGCAGTACCATTTTTCTGGGTTGTTGATTAGCTAAAGCGTTGTCCAATAAAGCCTTAACACCATCACTGATCGCAATCATCGCATGTGGGAGTGAAACATAGTCTGCAAGGCTTAAAGGTTGATCGGCTAATGGATGGTTTTTAGATAACAGACACGACACACCAACCGGCCCCAAGACTTCTTGATGAAGTGGTGCAATGCTGCCACTCGGACGACAGATCGCCATATCAACGCGTTCGGTGCTGAGCTGTTTAAACAAATGCTCATGCTGCAACGGAGCAAACTCCAAAGAGATATTGGGTGCTTGTTCATAAATCTTAGGCAACGCATAAGGCAAGATGGTTTGCATCGCATAATCGGTGGTAGCGATCAGAAAACGTTCGCTGCAATAGTAAGGGTCAAAGTCACTCGGACTCAGCAATTGGCGAAAAGACTCCAAAGGCTGATCAATACGCTGACTGATCTCGAGTGCTTTCTTGGTAGGAATAAGGTGCTGACCTTGACGTGTAAACAACGGATCGTTTAGTAATTCTCTTAAACGCCCTAATACTCGACTGGTTGCGGATTGGCTTAAGTTAAGACGAAGCGCGGCCTGGCTTACGCTGCCCTCTTCAATCAATACCTTTAAAGCGACCAATAAATTAAGGTCTCTACGATAGATGTCTTCTAATTCCACGCCACTTACCTAGCTGTATACGATTGCCATTAGTCACTAAGTTGTTTATAGCATGCTTTAGATAAAAAAAATCCCGCAATTACGCGGGGAAGCCCAAGAAAATTTGGGGATAGTGTCGGAATGTTGTCGTATCGGAATTCGCTTGCTGTATTCGGGTTAGTGCTCTTGCTCTTCGGCTATGCCTTGCCAACGGCGCATCTCTACCCAAATACCAATAATCGTTGCTACTATGCCAAAAATAGGCATCAGTGAGGTCTCTGTCGATGAGCGTAGTACTAACGCACAAAAAGAAATAAAACAGAGAACCGAATAAATTGTTAATCTATCTAATCCTGTCAACATCGCCACTCCTTAGCTAGTTGCCTTTGCTTCAAGTTGTTATCAACTTGTTAACTAAGTTATAGGAAATGATTCTGTTTGCCAAGCACTTATTGCATATTTTTTCTGCAGACGTATTATTCACTCGTTAGATAGATATAGAGATACAAACCATGACATTCAAACCTGAACTGGCAACCCATACTTTAGAAGCTGAAGGCCTGCGTTGCCCGGAACCAGTAATGATGGTCAGGAAGACAATTAGAAACATGCAGGATGGCGATGTGTTACTGGTAAAAGCTGACGATCCTTCGACAACTCGAGATATTCCGAGCTTTTGTCGATTCATGGATCACCAGTTGGTAGGCCAAGCAACAGAAACGTTGCCTTACCAGTATTTGATCAGAAAGGGATTGGAGGCGTAACGCCCCACCGACTATCAAGTATCAAAAAAGCCGCTCGTACCTTATGTTCTTAAACAGAACTCAGAGTACGAGCGGCTTTTTGTTTATTCGCTTCTAGATTTGTTTTGCAGATGCTCCAGCTGATGCTGAATTTCTCGGATATCTTTGCGCATCGGAATAATATGCGCGACCCGAATCCAAGCCTCTACCGCAAGTGCAGTCATGATGATGGCACCCGCGACCATTGGCAGCCACATGTCCGTCAACACCATGCCTAACAGTGTAAGTGCAAGACCAAAAGTAAATAGATAACTTTGGCTTTGTGGAGTAATACCCATATAACGCGTCAACATAATCATGCCCTCGTGTTCTTAACTCACAAGATTAAAATATCATGACAAGTATGACAGTTATATGTCCATTCGCTCGATAAACCCCACAATACTGTAAGAGTATGACCTACAACACATTACTCTACTGATTGAGTATAATAAGACTCAATACCACCTGTTAATAGAAAGCAGCAGCGATAGCTAAACCCACGAATAGCAAGGCTGTGATCTTACGAATCAGATCAAGAGGCATCTTATCAGCAGACAGCTTACCGATGATCACCACAGGCACATTTGCCAGCAACATACCAATGGTTGTACCCAGAATCACCCACGCTAATGCATCCGCATATTGAGCCCCTAGGATAGAGGTCGCAATTTGGGTTTTATCGCCGATCTCAGCAATAAAGAAAGCGATAAAACTGGCGACAAACGGTCCTCGGTTTGAGATCTGTTCATCGTCATCTAACTTATCGGGAATCAAAATCCAGCCAGCCATCGCAATGAAACTGACCACCAGCACCCACTTTAATACTTCAGGTGAAAGATAATCAGCAACCACGACCCCGAGCCATGCTGCAAGGGCATGATTGGCAATGGTGGCAAAGAAGATAGCTGCGATGATAGGTATCGGCTTGCGATATCGACTGGCTAATAAAAGAGATAGCAACTGAGTCTTATCACCGATCTCGGCTAAGGCGACAGTTGTAATTGAAATTGCTAAAACGCTCACGACATGCTCATTTGGGATGGGGATTATTATATTTAACCAAAGACAAACCTCGCGCCCCATCCCGGTTCACGATGCTTGTCTATGGTCTTGCTAAGCACCACCAAGGTGGTGGTTGCCTCGAACGCCATGATGATTTTGCATCAATTATGTTGACGAACGAACTCATTCAATAGGATATGAATAAGTAAGCTACTCCCCAAAGACCGCGAGATTTTAATAGCCCATGCTTTCAAACACAAGTGTCAAAGTTATCAAAATATCCACTTGTGCCGAAAAACAAACATTAAAGGCACAAAAATCCACTAAACGACATTTTAGACCACTAATTAAACAAGATTACCCCTACTCGCTTTACGAATATCTCGGTATACTCAGAGGTTATTTTTCTCATTCATTTAAAAGAATCGCGCGAACCTGACTATGCAAAAATACGATATCAAAACCTTCCAGGGAATGATCCTCGCGCTGCAGGATTACTGGGCTCAAAACGGTTGTACCATTGTTCAACCTCTAGATATGGAAGTAGGTGCAGGCACCTCTCACCCAATGACATGTCTACGAGCACTTGGCCCAGAGCCAATGTCTACAGCTTACGTTCAACCTTCTCGTCGTCCGACCGATGGCCGTTACGGTGAAAACCCGAACCGTCTGCAGCACTACTACCAATTCCAAGTAGCGCTAAAACCATCGCCAGACAATATCCAAGAGTTGTACCTAGGCTCCCTAGAGGTTCTTGGTGTTGACCCACTTGTTCACGACATTCGCTTCGTTGAGGATAACTGGGAAAACCCAACACTAGGCGCATGGGGCCTTGGTTGGGAAGTATGGCTAAACGGCATGGAAGTAACTCAGTTTACTTACTTCCAACAGGTTGGCGGCCTTGAGTGTAAGCCAGTAACTGGCGAGATCACTTACGGTATCGAGCGTCTAGCAATGTACATCCAGGAAGTAGATTCTGTTTACGACCTAGTATGGAACGTAGCACCAGACGGTTCTAACGTGACTTACGGTGACATCTTCCACCAAAACGAAGTTGAGCAATCGACGTACAACTTCGAGCACGCAGACGTAGATTTCCTATTCACTTTCTTCGACCAGTGCGAGAAAGAGTGTAAAGAGCTACTTGAGCTTGAGAAGCCACTGCCGCTTCCAGCTTACGAGCGCATTCTAAAAGCAGGTCACGCATTCAACATCCTTGATGCGCGCAAAGCTATCTCTGTAACAGAGCGTCAACGTTACATCCTTCGTATCCGCAACCTGACTAAATCAGTTGCTGAAGCGTACTACGCGTCACGTGAAGCGCTTGGCTTCCCAATGTGTAAGAAGGAAGGTAAATAATCATGGCGAAGAATTTTCTAATTGAACTGGGTACGGAAGAGCTTCCACCAACAGCACTTCGTTCTCTAGCAGAAGCATTTGCTTCTAACTTTGAAGCAGGCCTTAAAACGGCTGAGCTTTCTCACGAAGGCATCAAGTGGTACGCAGCACCTCGTCGTCTAGCACTTAAAGTAACTGCACTGGCTGAAGGCCAAGCAGACAAAGTGGTTGAGAAGCGTGGCCCTGCTGTTTCTGTGGCATTCGATGCTGAAGGCAACGCGACCAAAGCGGCACAAGGTTGGGCTCGTGGTAACGGTATTACTGTTGAGCAAGCTGACCGTCTGAAAACAGACAAAGGCGAGTGGCTTCTTTTCAAACAAGAAGTAGCTGGCAAACCAGTTCAAGAATTGGTGATGGACATCGCTGCGAAAGCACTGGCTGGCCTACCAATTCCTAAAGCAATGCGCTGGGGTAACTCAGACATTCAATTTATCCGTCCAGTGAAAACACTGACAGTACTACTAGGTGATGAGCTTGTTGAAGGCGAAATCCTAGGCGTAGCATCTGCTCGTACTATCCGTGGCCACCGTTTCATGGGCGAACAAGAGTTCACAATCGACTCTGCTGACCAATACCCTGCGATCTTAGAAGAGCGCGGTAAAGTAATGGCAGATTACGAAGCGCGTAAAGCGATCATCCTTGCTGATTCGCAAAAAGCGGCGGCTGCGGTTGGCGGTACAGCTGACCTAGAAGATGACCTTGTTGAAGAAGTAACGTCTCTGGTTGAATGGCCAGTAGTACTTACAGCGAAGTTCGAAGAAGAGTTCCTAAAAGTCCCTTCTGAAGCGTTGGTTTACACCATGAAAGGTGACCAAAAGTACTTCCCTGTTTACGATGACAACAAGAAGCTACTACCGAACTTCATCTTCGTATCAAACATCGAGTCTAAAGAGCCTCGCCATGTTATCGAAGGTAACGAGAAAGTAGTACGCCCACGTCTTGCTGATGCTGAATTCTTCTTCAACACAGACCGTAAGCGCCCGCTTATCGACCGTCTTGCTGAACTAGACCAAGCTATCTTCCAGAAGCAATTGGGTACTATCAAAGACAAAACAGACCGCATCACAGAACTTGCTGGCTACATTGCTGAGCAAATCGATGCTGACGTTGAAAAGTCTAAGCGTGCTGGCCTACTGGCTAAGTGTGACCTAATGACATCAATGGTATTCGAATTTACGGATACTCAAGGTGTAATGGGTATGCACTACGCGACGCACGACGGTGAAGACGAGCAGGTTGCACTGGCACTTTACGAGCAATACATGCCTCGTTTCGCGGGTGACGATCTACCAAGCACTGGTATCTCTTCAGCAGTAGCAATGGCAGACAAGCTAGACACTATCGTAGGTATCTTCGGTATTGGCCAAGCACCAAAAGGTTCTGACCCATTCGCGCTACGTCGTGCATCACTAGGTGTGCTACGTATCATCGTTGAAAACGGCTACAACCTAGACCTAACAGACCTTATCGGTAAAGCGAAAGAGCTACTAGGCGACAAGCTAACCAACGACAACGTAGAAGCTGACGTTATCGACTTCATGCTAGGTCGTTTCCGCGCATGGTACCAAGATGCTGGTTTCAGCGTTGATATCATCCAAGCGGTACTAGCACGTCGTCCAACTAAGCCAGCTGACTTTGACCAACGTGTTAAAGCGGTTTCTCACTTCCGTGAACTGGAAGCAGCAGAAGCACTAGCAGCAGCGAACAAGCGTGTAGGTAACATCCTTGCGAAATTCGATGGCGAGCTACCTGCTGAAATCGATCTTGCTCTTCTTCAAGAAGACGCAGAGAAAGCGCTGGCTGAAAACGTTGAAGTAATGACAGAAGCACTAGAACCAGCATTCGCGACAGGCAACTACCAAGAAGCTCTAAGCAAGCTTGCTGATCTACGTGAACCTGTTGATGCATTCTTCGATAACGTAATGGTTATGGCTGATGACGAAGCACTTAAGAAGAACCGTCTAACGCTACTGAATAACCTACGTAACCTGTTCCTACAGATTGCTGACATCTCTCTACTGCAAAAATAAGCACAAGTGAGACAATTACTCTAAGTCATACTCTGAGTAATTAACGGTAAACACCCAAAGGGAAGCGAAAGCTTCCCTTTTTGTTTTTGTGAACCAAGCATTTGTTTGTAGAGGTCTTATTGATTAACTGAATGAAACAGCACTCAGACTGTAGAGGGCATTGTTTGCTATAACTGACCTGTTTATTCAGGGGAAGGGAACAATGAAAAAAACAGTACTCGCGCTTTCAATGCTCGCACTCAGCGCATGCAGCCAAACCAGTGACAACAACCTATTACTGACGATTGATAACGACACTGTCGTATTCGAATCATCCGGTAAAGGCACCGTGATTGCAGAACAGGAACTCGCGAAAGGTAGCTATACCTTCTCTATCAGCGATACTCAAAATACCTGTGGCACCAACTATGCGCTGGCCGAAGAGAATCGCATCAAATTCAATAAACCCCTTCGCCTAAACGACTGCGCCGAGAAATCTGAGATCGCCATAAAAGTCTTTCGCGCTAACACTTATCAATTCACGCTCAACCCACAGACCAATGAACTCACGGTTCAGATAAAGCCGAAGCAACAACAAGTTCAAAGCTTTGCCTGCCCTGTACCCAGTGACCAACCAACCACCATCGATGTTACTCAAACCTTTGATGATGGCACCGTGGTAAGAGACGCTCTTTCAGGCAAACAAGTCACAGTAACGAATGGCAGCGTCACCATGCAGCCTGCAGAAAACAGCCAAGGTGTTCTGCTGCTTGAGAAAGTAGAACCAGAAACCAAGGCAGACTTTAGTTGGGATAACGCCACGGTTTACTTCGTAATGACTGACCGTTTCCACAATGGTAATCCTGATAACGACAACAGTTACGGTCGCAGCCAAGATGGACAAGACGAAATCGGCACCTTCCACGGTGGTGACTTGGCCGGATTAACTGAAAAGCTCGATTACATAGAATCACTCGGGGCTAATGCTATCTGGATAACATCTCCGTTAGAGCAAATCCACGGCTGGGTTGGCGGCGGTGATCGAGGTGACTTCAAACACTACGGCTACCACGGCTACTACCATCAAGATTGGACTAAGCTCGATGACAACATGGGCACCGAAGACGAGCTGAAAACCTTCATCGATACCGCGCACAGCAAAGGCATTCGCGTTGTTTGGGATGTGGTAATGAACCACACGGGCTATGCAACGCTTGCCGACATGCAAGAGTTTAATTTTGGTAAGCTCAACCTAACTGATGAGGAAGCAACAAAAACGCTTGGCGAAAACTGGACAGATTGGCAACCCGCTAAAGGTCAGAACTGGCACTACTTCAACAACTACATCTCTTACAGCGACAAAGAAGCGTGGGAAAAGTGGTGGGGCAAAGCTTGGTTGCGCAGCGATATCGGCGCCTATGACTCTCCGGGTTACAATAACCTCACCATGTCTTTGGCGCACCTGCCCGATTTCAAAACAGAGTCGACAGAAACAACCGGGCTGCCTAATTTCTATCGCAATAAGTCCACCAGCACGACCGATGAACTCAAAACACCTCGTGACCATTTAATCACTTGGTTATCAGATTGGGTGCGCGAATATGGTGTCGATGGTTTCAGGGTCGATACCGCTAAACACGTTGAACTCGAAGCATGGGCAGAACTGAAAGAGAGCACCAACCAAGCACTTGCCGAGTGGAAACAGAACAACCCAGACAAGGCCTTGGATGACTTACCCTTCTGGATGACTGGCGAAGTATGGGCACACAGCGTCGTCAAATCAGATTACTTCGCTAACGGATTTGATTCGATCATCAACTTTGAATTCCAGAGTGATATCGCACCAAAGGCGCTCAAGTGCCTATCCGATCTTGATGCTGATTACCTTCGATACTCAGAGAAGATCAACAACGACAGCGAGTTCAACGTACTGAGTTACCTTTCGTCTCACGACACCTCGCTATTCTGGACACAACATGGCAGTGACTTTGCAAAACAAACCAAAGCTGCAAACGCGTTGATGCTGGCTCCCGGTGCGGTGCAGATCTATTACGGTGATGAAATCGCTCGTGATTTCGGCCCAACGGGTTCTGATCCAATGCAAGGCACACGCTCAGACATGCCTTGGGATCAAATCACTGGCGAACGTGCAGAGCTGCTAGAACACTGGCAAGCGCTTGGCCAATTCCGCCAACGCCACCCAGCAGTAGCCCAAGGTAAGCACATCATCCGTAACATCAAGGGCTACTATGCGTTCGAACGCCAATACCAAGATGACAAGGTATTAATCGTTTATACCGGATCGAAGTAAACCTTCATTAACATAAACACCAGAAACTAAAGGGGAAGCTTAGGCTTCTCCTTTTTTTATCGCTAAAGGTACGTTCAATAAGCAAGCTGTCACTCATTAACCAAACTTTATAGAAGTTTTTTACGTGTTAGAGCATTTGGCGCTATGCGTCGCAAAAACATTGCGGTATGTTCAAGGAATACACTGATGGCAGACATAAGGTCTGCCTTAATGACACGTAACAAGCAATCACAATGAATTAGGTAAAATTAGTAATGCAGTTCTCTAAGTTTGGCGAAAAGTTTAATCGATACTCTGGAATCACTCGTTTAATGGATGATTTGAATGATGGCCTGCGCACTCCTGGCGCTATCATGCTCGGTGGTGGCAACCCAGCCGCTATCCCTGCCATGCTCGATTACTTTAACCAAGCCAGTGCCGACATGCTCGCCAGTGGAGAACTCATCGCCGCCCTCGCCAACTACGATGGTCCGCAGGGTAAAGACAGCTTCATCAAATCGTTAGCGGCAATGCTGAAAGAGACCTACGGTTGGGACATCAGCGAGAAGAACATCAGCCTGACTAATGGCAGTCAAAGTGGCTTCTTCTACCTATTCAACCTGCTAGCAGGCCAACAGCCTGACGGCTCACATAAGAAAATCCTACTGCCGATCGCACCGGAATACATCGGCTACGGCGACGCGGGTATTGATGACGATATTTTTATCTCTTACCACCCAGAGATCGAACTGCTAGAAAACCGTCAGTTTAAATACCACGTTGATTTTGAACAACTAAAGGTTGATGACTCAGTCGCGGCTATCTGTGCATCTCGTCCAACCAACCCAACGGGTAACGTACTGACCGACGAAGAAGTGCGTAAACTGGATAAACTGGCGCGTGAAAACAACATCCCACTGCTGATCGACAATGCTTACGGCCTGCCGTTTCCTAACATCATCTTTGAAGATGTCGAACCGTTCTGGAATGAAAATACGATTCTGTGCATGAGCCTTTCTAAGCTTGGTTTGCCGGGTGTGCGTTGCGGTATCGTAATTGCGAGTGAAGAAGTAACACAAGCATTGACCAACATGAATGGCATCATTAGCTTAGCGCCAAACAGTGTTGGCCCTGCAATTGCCAATCACATGATTGAAAAAGGCGATTTACTGCGCTTAAGTAGCGAGGTAATCAAACCTTTCTATAAAGATAAGTCACTACGTGCAGTTGAACTGTTACAAGACGCTATCGACGACCCTCGCTTCCGTATTCACAAGCCTGAAGGCGCTATCTTCTTATGGCTATGGTTTGATGAGCTGCCGATCACCACAATGGAACTGTACGACCGCCTTAAAGCTCGCGGCGTATTGATTGTTCCGGGTGAATACTTCTTTATCGGCCAAGAAGACGAGTGGGATCATGCTCACCAGTGCTTACGCATGAACTACGTACAAGATGATGAGGCGATGCAGAAAGGCATTGCTATCATTGCTGAAGAAGTGAAAAAGGCTTACTCAGAGCAGTAATAAGAGCTTTTAGCTTACCGCAGGTCAAATACAAAAAGAGCACCTCATTAGGTGCTCTTTCACTTTTACTTCCCGATATTTTTTAGCTCTAAGGAGCTAACAGTAATTAGCCTTCTAGTAAACTATTACCATTGATAGCAATCTTACGTGGTTGCATCGCTTCTGGGATTTCGCGTTCGAGGTCGATGTGAAGAAGACCATTTTCCATGCTTGCACCTACCACTTTTACGTAGTCAGCCAGTTGGAATTTACGCTCGAAATCGCGCTCTGCGATACCTTGGTATACGAAGGTTTTCTCTGCTTCTGCTTTACGCTCACCTTTCACAATTAGCATGTTCTCTTTCTGAGTCAGATCTAATTGGTCATCAGCAAAACCAGCGACTGCCATAGTAATACGGTAGTTGTTCTCGTCTTTTTGCTCGATGTTGTATGGAGGGTAACCGCCAGAAGAGTTCTTCGATGTATTCGCTTCCATCATGTTGAATAGACGATCGAAGCCGATTGCGTTGCGGTAAAGTGGAGTGAAATCTACAGTTCTCATAATGCTATCCTTTTAGTAAGCAATAGTCTTAGCTGCGAATTTTACTTGGATCTAACCTGTGTGTGACCCAGTAAACAGCTAAGAGATTCAATTCGCATTCCTCGGGTTTCACCTCTATTGGCGACAACGCTGGGACATGGCAATGAATCAATTTTTAAGTTGTGTGCTGCCAAAGTTATCCTCTATTGAGCGATACTTCGTTAGCGGTAATGAAGGTTCTGTTTCTTCTCTTGTAGAGCAAGACAGTCATCCTCTTCACAAATAGATATATGGATTGAGCAAAATAGTTTCAAGGGGTTATTTTCAATTATTTTTGCAACTCAATATTTTTCAATATCTTACAAACATAAAAAAGCACCATCCAAAGGATAGTGCTTTAACATGATTTTAGTTTTTTGAGACGAAGCTATTTGGCTTTAGTTCAAGGAAGAGGCGCGGAGCATACGAATGTATGTGAGCACCTCTGACACAGAAATTAAGCCAAAGAGCGAAGTATCAAAGAGACTAAACGTCTAGGTTTGCTACTTTCAGTGCATTCTCTTCGATGAAGTTACGACGAGGTTCAACTTGGTCACCCATTAGCGTCGTAAACAACAAATCAGCACCAACAGCGTCTTCAATTGTTACTTGCATCATACGGCGAGTTTCAGGATCCATCGTGGTTTCCCAAAGTTGATCAGGGTTCATCTCACCTAGACCTTTGTATCGCTGTAGGCTTAGACCACGACGAGACTCTTTCACTAACCAGTTCAGAGCATCAACGAAGCTAGAAACTTCTTGAGTACGCTCACCACGCTTAATGTAAGCGCCTTCTTCAATCAAGCCATCAAGAGCTTCAGAAAGATCCGCTAGCTTACCAAACTCTTTAGAGTTAATAAGATCGATGCTTAGTAGGTGTTCATGAGTCACACCATGAGTACGAACCACAATCTTAGGAACGCTTAAGCCTAGCTCTTCGTGTTTTTCAACTTCAAGGCTGTATTGGCTTGCACCTACTTCTTTCGCGTTTAGCTGTTCAACAAGCTGCTTACCCCAAGCTTCAACTGCCGCGTCATCATGACACTGCTCGGCCGTTAGACGAGGAACGTAAATCAGTTCGTGAACCAATGCGCGTGGGTAACGGCGGCTCATACGATCAACAAGCTTGATGCCTGCATTGTATTGCTGAACAAGCTTCTCTAAACCTTCACCTGCAAATGCTGGCGCTTCAGGGTTTACGTGCAGTTCTGCGTTGTCTAAAGCCAAAGATACTTGATACTGGTTCATCGCATCTTCATCTTTAATGTACTGCTCTTGCTTACCTTTCTTCACTTTGTAAAGTGGCGGTTGAGCAATGTAGATGTAGCCACGTTCAATCAGCTCTGGCATTTGACGGTAGAAGAACGTCAGTAGCAGGGTACGGATGTGAGAACCATCGACATCGGCATCGGTCATGATGATGATGTTGTGGTAACGCAGTTTATCTGGGTTGTATTCGTCACGACCAATACCACAACCAAGAGCGGTGATTAGCGTTGCTACTTCTTGAGAAGACAGCATTTTATCGAAACGTGCTTTCTCTACGTTAAGGATTTTACCTTTCAGCGGTAGGATTGCTTGGTTCTTACGGTTACGCCCCTGCTTAGCTGAACCGCCAGCAGAGTCTCCTTCCACAATATATAGTTCAGACAGTGCAGGATCTTTTTCCTGACAGTCAGCAAGCTTACCAGGAAGACCCGCTAAATCTAATGCGCCTTTACGACGAGTCATTTCACGAGCTTTACGCGCTGCATCACGAGCACGTGCTGCATCAATAATTTTAGAACAAACTGTTTTCGCTTCACCTGGGTTCTCAATAAGGAACTCAGACAACTTCTCACCCATTGTAGATTCAACGGCAGACTTCACTTCTGAAGAAACCAGCTTATCTTTAGTTTGGCTTGAGAACTTAGGATCAGGCACTTTAACAGAAACAATCGCCGTCAGACCTTCACGAGCATCATCACCAGAGGTCGCAGTCTTCGCTTTCTTAGAGAAGCCTTCCTTGTCCATGAAGCTGTTCAGAGTACGCGTTAGCGCCGCACGGAAACCTGCTAAGTGAGCACCACCATCGCGTTGAGGGATGTTGTTGGTGAAACAGTAGATGTTTTCTTGGTAGCCGTCATTCCACTGCATCGCAACTTCAACGGTAATACCGTCTTCGCGCTCAGAGTTAAAGTGGAAGATTTTTTGGATGATTGGCGTTTTGTTAGTATTAAGGTGTTCAACAAACGCTTGGATACCGCCTTCGTATTCGAAGTGATCCATTTTGTCTTCTTCGCGCTCGTCAATTAGCTTAATTGATACACCTGAGTTCAAGAATGATAGCTCACGTAGACGCTTAGCTAAAATGTCGTAATGGAACTCGATGTTAGTGAAGGTTTCTTCACTCGGCCAGAAACGAATCTCTGTACCTGTTTTATCCGTGTCACCGATAACCGCTAGTGGCGCTTGAGGCTCACCGTGGCTGTAGGTTTGAGTGTGGATTTTGCCACCGCGGTGGATAGTAAGAGTAACTTGCTTAGAAAGTGCGTTAACTACTGAAACACCAACACCGTGCAGACCACCAGATACCTTGTACGAGTTATCATCGAACTTACCACCAGCGTGAAGAACCGTCATGATTACTTCGGCTGCAGATACGTTTTCTTCTGGGTGCAATTCTGTTGGAATACCACGGCCGTCATCGCTCACAGACACAGAACTATCTTCATGGATAGTTACAATGATGTCATTACAGTGACCAGCTAGCGCTTCATCAATAGAGTTATCTACCACCTCAAAAACCATGTGGTGCAGACCGGTACCATCATCCGTGTCGCCAATGTACATTCCAGGACGCTTACGTACCGCATCCAGACCCTTCAGTACTTTAATACTCGATGAATCGTAATTATCTGACATAGTTACTCTCTGACTAATTATCCTTGCTCTATTTTGCCATGTTCCACATGAAACATCCTGCTATTTTCGTCATGCATATCTGCAATCTGATCAGCGGTAATAGAGCTTACAAAAACTTGAGCCTGGGTCGCCTTTAAACACTCAGCAAGACGTGCTCGGCGTTGGCTATCTAATTCGGAAGCGAAGTCATCTATCAAATAGATGCACTGCTTACCTGTCATTTGAGTGAGGTGTTGCCCTTGTGCTACTCGTAGCGCGCACACCATCAACTTCAATTGACCTCGTGACAAGACATCTTCCACTGGAGTGCCGTTCACTTTTATCTTCAGATCCGCTTTGTTTGGCCCACTAAAGGTGTAACCAAGCTGCTGATCCCTTTCAAAATTCTTTTCTAATATATCGGCGTACGGGGTGTCTTTGTCCCAGCCACGATAGTAGTTAATCTTTATCTCAAACTCAGGAAGAAAGGTCGCACAGATTTCTTCGGCGACTTCTTTGAGCTGATCAACGTAGGTGGCACGCCACTGACTGATGCTTTCTGCTAAACGGGCCAATTCTTGGTCCCAATAGCTCAGCTCTCGATAGTGCGTTGCCGTTTTCAATAAGGCGTTTCGCTGCTTATTGAGGCGCTTTACCCTGCCCCACGCATCATAAAAGCCCGACTCACTGTGGAAGACTCCCCAATCAATGAATGCTCGGCGATGCTTAGGTCCATCGGTTAGTAAATCAAACCCTTCAGGGTGAATCAACTGCAAAGGTAAGACTTGAGCTAACTGAGCCAACTTTTGCCCAGTTTGACCGCTTATTTTAACCTCTGTCGTGCCATCGCGCTGCTTATTAATGCCAATTGGCAGCTCAAATTGATCCGAGGTCATAAAACGGCCATGTACAAACAGCTCACTACACTCGTTTTGTATGATACGACCGGTAAGTGAACTCTTGAATGAGCGACCATGTCCGAGCAGATACACAGCTTCAAGGACACTGGTTTTGCCGCTTCCGTTAGCCCCTATAAGAAAGTTAAAGCCTGATGACGGTTGAATGTCACAGGCTTCAATATTTCTAAACTGCTTAACGATTAAGCGCGATAAAGGCATAACGTCTTCATATTAATCTTCAATCACGACTCGGTAGGTCAACATAGGGCTGCTTATAAGCGAATTGGCATAACAACGTACATCGCGCTGTCATCTTGTGCGTTCTCGATAAGAGCACTCGCATTGGCGTCTGACATTGAGATGCGAACCTGTTCACAACGCAGTGTGTTCAGAACATCCAATACGTAGCTTACGTTGAAGCCAATCTCTAGCGCGTCACCGTCGAAGTTAACATCGAGAACTTCTTCTGCTTCTTCTTGCTCTGGGTTGTTCGCGGTAATGCGCATCTCGCTATCCGCAAGGTTAACGCGAACACCACGGAATTTTTCATTCGATAGAATCGCAGCACGAGAAAATGCTGAACGTAATTCATCACAGCCAGCTTCAAGTGTCTTGGTGGTATTTTGCGGCATTACGCGGCGATAATCAGGGAAACGACCATCAACCAGCTTAGAAGTGAAGACATAGTTGTTCACTTCAGCTCGCACGTTAGAGTTACCAATTTGCAGTGTTACTGGCTGTTCAGGTGCATCCAATAGCTTCACTAACTCTTGAACACCTTTACGAGGAACAATGATCTGCTTCTGAGCAAAATCCGCACCCAGTTGTGCTTGAGATACTGCCATACGGTGACCATCGGTCGCTACGCTGCGCAGGATAGAGCCTTCAATCTCAAACAACATACCGTTGAGGTAGTAACGAACATCTTGGTTCGCCATTGAGAATTGTGTTTTCTCGATAAGACCGCGAAGTTCAGCTTGTGTCACTGACACTTCAACTTCACTGCTCCAGTCTTCAATATTTGGAAAATCTGCCGCAGGTAATGTTGCTAAAGAGAAGCGGCTACGACCAGAGCGAACCTGAATACGGTCACCATCCAATACCACCGTGATCACTGAGTTATCTGGCAAACCGCGACAGATATCTAGGAACTTACGTGAAGGTACGGTAATGCTGCCCGCTTCGAAATCACCTTCAAGCGTTACACGGCTGATCAATTCAACTTCTAGATCCGTCGCTGTCATCGACAACACGTTATCTTCTACTTTAATCAGTAGGTTTCCTAGAATTGGAAGCGTTGGCCTGCCACCGAGTGCGCCAGATACTTGTTGTAATGGCTTAATCAGGTGACTACGTTCAATGGTAAATTTCATATCTTGCTCTTACGGTCTAAATGGCACTGCGTAATAGTACGTGGCCAAGATTCTGCTTATTAAGGTTAAGAATACTGTGTATTAAGAAGAAAGGGTACGAATCAAGTTCGAATAATCTTCTTTAATGTCGTGGCTCTCTTCACGCAGCTGAGCAATCTTACGACAAGCATGCAGTACCGTCGTGTGGTCACGACCACCGAATGCATCGCCAATCTCAGGCAAGCTGTGGTTTGTTAGCTCTTTCGCCAGTGCCATCGCCAATTGACGTGGACGAGCAACAGAACGAGAACGACGCTTAGACAATAGATCAGCGACTTTGATTTTGTAGTACTCGGCTACTGTCTTTTGAATGTTATCAATAGTGACCAGTTTTTCTTGCAGGGCAAGTAAGTCACGCAGTGCTTCACGCACGAAATCGATCGTGATCGGGCGGCCAGTGAAGTTTGCATTCGCAATAACACGGTTCAATGCGCCTTCCAGTTCACGAACGTTAGAGCGTAGACGCTTGGCAATAAAGAACGCCACTTCATCCGCAAGGTGAATTTGGTGGTCTTCGGCTTTCTTCATCAAGATCGCAACACGTGTCTCAAGCTCTGGTGGCTCAATCGCTACCGTCAAACCCCAGCCGAAACGAGATTTAAGACGATCTTCTACCCCGTTGATCTCTTTTGGATAACGGTCAGACGTTAGGATGATCTGTTGATTGCCTTCAAGCAGCGCGTTAAAGGTATGGAAGAACTCTTCTTGAGAACGCTCTTTATTAGCAAAGAATTGGATGTCATCGATAAGCAATGCATCAACACTACGGTAGTAGCGCTTAAATTCTTCGATCGCGTTGTTTTGCAGAGCCTTTACCATATCCTGAACAAAACGCTCTGAGTGCATGTAAACCACTTTCGCATTCGGCTTATTATCAACAATGGCGTTACCCACCGCATGCAACAAGTGCGTTTTACCTAAACCAGTGCCGCCGTATAGGAACAACGGGTTGTAGGCTGTACCTGGGTTATCAGAAACCTGACGTGCCGCAGCCAAACCGAGTTGGTTCGACTTACCTTCAACAAAGTTATTGAACTTATGTTTTGGGTTCACGTTTGAGCGGTGATTCAAGTCAACCGCGACAGGCTCTTCATCACGCCAGATATTATGGACAGGTTTGCGAGCTTGTAATTGCGCAGGTGCTGATGACTCAGCGGCCACATCAGCTGCAGTGCGAGTCTGAGTTGGTGTCGGTGTCGCAGGCTTTGGTGCAATCACACGCTTGCTTCCCACTTCAAAATGAAGATGTGGGATATCGTTACCGCAATATTCTTGCAGCAGACGGTTAATGCTATTTAGATACTTATCACGAACCCAATCGAGTACGAAACGGTTCGGTGCAAATAGAGTTAGAGTATTGTCATTGAGTTCCGCTTGTAACGGACGAACCCACATACTGAATTCTGTAGCTGGTAACTCTTCTTGAAGCTGTTGCAAACACTGCAACCAAAGCGAAGATGACACGGTGCCCTCACTCTATTTAAAGTAATATGAAATGACCGCTAATTTTACCTGTTGATAAGTCAGATCACCAGCAATTGATCACAGATCCAGTGAATAAGATCCAAGTTATTCACAATAAATTTGTAATTTATCGGTGGATCCACACATCTTGCCCCTAATTTACTCACACAATGATCCACTTATGCCCGGATCCTTGCTAGTTATCCCCAAATCGGGAATTCAATCTGGTTATGGTTAATAACATCTGGTTATTTATTCTAGTGAGCATTTTCCCAGTAACATCCAACCCCATAAATATAAGGAGTTACCAAATGAATAACTGGATTAAGGCTGCAATTGCGGCTATCGCACTCTCTGCTGCTACTGTTCAAGCTGCGACTGAAGTTAAAGTCGGCATGTCTGGTCGCTATTTCCCGTTTACGTTCGTTAAACAAGACCAGCTACAGGGTTTTGAAGTGGATTTATGGGATGAGATCGGTAAGCGTAACGATTACAAGGTTGAATACGTAACGGCAAACTTCTCTGGTCTGTTTGGTCTTCTTGAAACGGGTCGCATCGATACCATTTCAAACCAAATTACAATGACGGATGCACGTAAAGCGAAATACCTATTCGCAGACCCATACGTAGTAGACGGCGCACAAATTACCGTTCGTAAAGGTAATGACAGCATTAAAGGCATCGAAGACCTTGATGGCAAGACGGTTGCGGTAAACCTAGGCTCAAACTTTGAACAACTGCTTCGCAGCTACGACAAAGATGGCAAGATCAATGTAAAAACCTACGATACAGGTATTGAACATGACGTGGCACTGGGTCGTGCCGATGCATTCGTAATGGATCGCCTATCAGCACTAGAGCTTATCAAGAAGACTGGTCTACCATTACAACTAGCAGGTCAGCCATTCGAAACAATTGAAAACGCTTGGCCTTTCGTCGACAACGATAACGGCAAAAAACTGCAAGCAGAAGTAAATGAAGCATTAGCAGCAATGCGCGCAGATGGTACGCTAGAAAGTATCTCTCAG
This sequence comes from Vibrio sp. 10N.247.310.98, assembly GCF_041467395.1. Classification (NCBI taxonomy): domain Bacteria; kingdom Pseudomonadati; phylum Pseudomonadota; class Gammaproteobacteria; order Vibrionales; family Vibrionaceae; genus Vibrio; species Vibrio sp. 10N.247.310.98. The sequence continues at coordinate 25,954 of NZ_JBFSUL010000020.1, forward strand.
AAATGGTTTGGTGCGGACATTACTCAGAAGTAATTACTCACTTTCTCCATTCAAGGCCCACTGCTTTATACAGCGGTGGGCTTTTTGCTTTTGTGCACTGATTAAAAAACCTGATACAACAGTACTTACATATAGAACAACACTGCCAATAAAAATACGAGATAGATTATGGGATTTGACTTTAATTACATGCTAGAGCTGTTGCCAATACTACTGAAGTATTTAGGCACCACGATGGAGATGGCGACCTGGGGCTTGTTCTTTGCTCTGATCCTGTCTCTGATACTGGCGAATATTCGTGTATTCAAAATCCCAGTGCTCGACCAACTGAGCCAGCTGTACATTAGCTTCTTCCGAGGCACACCACTGTTGGTGCAGCTGTTCCTCCTTTATTACGGCTTACCACAAGTCTTCCCGTGGATGGTTGGGTTGGATGCCTTCAGCGCCGCTGTGATTGGCTTAACCCTGCACTTTGCCGCGTATATGGCAGAAAGTATTCGTGCCGCGATTATCGGTATTGATCGCAGCCAGATGGAAGCCAGCCTTTCGGTCGGTATGACAACCAGCCAAGCGATGCGCCGAGTGATCTTACCGCAAGCAACTCGCGTGGCACTGCCGTCGTTGATGAACTACTTCATCGATATGATCAAGTCGACTTCACTTGCCTTCACCCTAGGTGTCGCCGAAATCATGGCTAAAGCTCAGATGGAGGCTTCTTCAAGTTTCCGCTTCTTCGAGGCTTTCTTAGCAGTCGCACTGATTTACTGGGGCGTGGTGGTTATCCTCACTCGTATTCAAATTTGGGCCGAAGTGAAACTGAATAAGGCGTATGTACGATGATCAAATTACAAAGTATCCACAAGCAGTTTGGTGACACCGAAGTTTTGAAAGGGATCGACCTAGAAATCAAACAAGGTGAGATAATTGTCATCATAGGTTCAAGTGGTACGGGTAAATCTACCCTACTGCGTTGTGTGAATTTTCTAGAGCAAGCCGATCAAGGCACGATTTCGATTGATGATATCAAGGTTGATACTCAGAAACACACTAAGGCAGAGGTGCTTGCACTGCGTCGTAAGACCGGTTTTGTGTTCCAAAACTATGCACTGTTCGCTCACCAAACCGCGAGACAGAATATTGCTGAAGGTTTAATTACCGTTCGTGGTTGGAAAAAACAGCAAGCCCATGAAAAAGCACAACAAATACTTGATGATATTGGCTTAGGTGACAAAGGTGATAGCTACCCAGCCGCGCTCTCTGGTGGCCAGCAACAACGGGTGGGTATTGGCCGTGCAATGGCACTACAACCCGAGCTTTTACTGTTTGATGAGCCGACTTCAGCGCTCGATCCTGAGTGGGTTGGCGAAGTGCTTAACCTAATGAAAAAACTGGCAAATCAGCATCAAACCATGCTGGTGGTTACCCATGAAATGCAGTTCGCGAGAGAGGTCGCAGACCGAGTGATCTTCATGGCTGACGGTCATATTATCGAGCAGGGATCTCCACAGGATATTTTTGGTAATCCACAGGATCCTAAATTAAAAAAATTCTTAAATAAGGTTGGGATCGACTAAGGATCCTTGTGATTTTAGTTATTCTACGTATAATCCCCCGACCGGAATTTTAGTTAACCCAATCATTGACACTTTTTGTGACAGTGATTACAATTCCGCCTCTTTGTTGAGAGGCGTCGGTTTTCCTTTCTTATATAAAGAAGAGAAAAAATGCCCACGCCGGGTTTAACAAAAACCTAAAACTACTGATCAGTAAGGTAATTACAATGAAACGCACTTTTCAACCTACAGTTCTAAAGCGTAAGCGTACTCACGGTTTCCGTGCTCGCATGGCTACTAAGAACGGTCGCGCAACAATCAATGCACGTCGTGCAAAAGGCCGTAAGCGTCTTTCTAAGTAATCTTTGATTATTTTGAATAAGCTAGCCTTCGGTCGGGAGTTACGCTTGTTAACTCCCGAACATTATCAAAATGTCTTCAAGCAAGCTCATCGAGCTGGCTCCCCTCATTTCACCATCATTGCCCGAAATAACTCTCTTTCAAATCCTCGTCTTGGATTAGCCGTTCCGAAAAAGCAGATTAAAACCGCCGTGGGTCGTAACCGATTCAAGCGTCTTACTCGTGAAAGCTTTCGTAACACTCAACACAAACTTCCTAACAAAGATTTTGTTGTAATCGCTAAGAAGAGCGCGCAAGATTTAAGCAATGAAGAAATGTTCAAGCTACTCGACAAATTATGGCTTCGCCTGTCTCGCCCTTCGCGTGGATAGCGCTAATACCCATCTATTTTTATAGATGGTTTATTAGTCCACTCATCGGCCCACGCTGCCGATTTACTCCAACCTGCTCTTTATATGCGATAGAAGCGTTGAAAGCTCACGGTTTTGTAAAAGGGTGTTGGTTATCAGGCAAACGTCTATTAAAATGCCATCCTTTGAACGAAGGGGGCTTTGACCCCGTTCCACCAGTCCAAAAACAAGACAGAGATAAATAACGATGGATTCTCAACGTAATATCCTGTTAATCGCATTGGCTTTGGTTTCTTTCCTACTGTTCCAACAATGGAACGTAGCTCAGAATCCAGCACCACAAGCGGTTGAGCAGGCACAATCTGGCAGCACCCTACCAGCGCCATCTTATGCAGATGATCTAGACCCGGCTCCTGGTCAAGTTGCTTCTTCTGCTAAAACTATCACAGTAACAACTGATGTACTGACTCTGTCAATTGATACGGTTGGTGGTGATGTCGTTAAAGCAAACCTAAACGATTACTCTGCTGAGTTCGATTCTGAAGATACGTTTGTTCTTCTTAAAAACGAACCAGGTCACCAATTTATCGCACAAAGCGGTCTAGTGGGTCCTCAAGGTATCGATTTAAGCAGCACAAACCGCCCAAGCTACACAGTTTCAGCAGACAGCTTCACGCTTGCTGATGGTCAGGATGAACTACGCATCCCGATGACTTACCAAGCGAACGGCCTTGATTACACGAAAACATTCATCCTTAAGCGTGGCAGCTACGCAATGGATGTTGAATACGATGTAGTCAACAACTCTGGTAACAACGCGACATTCGGCATGTACGCTCACCTGCGTCAGAACGTAATGGATGACGGCGGTAGCCTAACAATGCCAACTTACCGTGGTGGTGCTTACTCTACGGAAGATACGCGTTACAAAAAATACAGCTTCGACGACATGCAAGATCGCAACCTGTCTCTTAACCTAGCAAACGGTCAAGGTTGGGCAGCGATGATTCAGCACTACTTTGCAAGTGCATGGATCCCACGCGACGAAGCAGGCAGCAACCTTTACACTCGTGTCATTGGTAACCTTGGCGACATCGGTGTTCGCATGCCGAACAAAACCATCGCTACTGGCGACGAAGCAAACTTCAAAGCAACGCTTTGGGTTGGTCCTAAACTTCAAGACCAAATGGCTGCTGTTGCACCTAACCTAGACCTAGTAGTTGACTACGGTTGGTTATGGTTCATTGCTAAACCACTTCATACTCTGCTTTCGTTCATTCAAGGCATCGTTGTGAACTGGGGTCTGGCAATCATCTGTCTAACTTTCATCGTTCGTGGTGCTATGTACCCACTAACGAAAGCTCAGTACACGTCTATGGCGAAAATGCGTATGCTTCAGCCTAAGCTGACTGCAATGCGTGAGCGTATCGGCGACGATCGTCAACGCATGAGCCAAGAAATGATGGAGCTTTACAAGAAAGAGAAAGTAAACCCACTAGGTGGCTGTTTACCTATCCTTCTGCAAATGCCTATCTTCATTTCGCTATACTGGGCACTAATGGAGTCTGTTGAACTGCGTCACTCACCGTTCTTCGGTTGGATTACTGACCTTTCAGCACAAGACCCATACTACATCTTGCCACTTCTGATGGGTGCTTCAATGTTCCTAATCCAGAAGATGAGCCCGACAACTGTAACGGATCCAATGCAGCAGAAGATCATGACCTTTATGCCGGTTATGTTCACATTCTTCTTCCTGTTCTTCCCTTCAGGTCTGGTTCTATACTGGCTAGTATCGAACATCGTAACTCTGATTCAGCAAACGCTTATCTACCGCGCGCTGGAAAAGAAAGGCTTACATTCTAAGTAAGTTCGATAATAGAAAGAGACAAAGAAAGGCGACCAAAAGGTCGCCTTTTTGTTTTTAGCTGATTACAATTCAGCTAATTGATTAATCGTGAGCGCCCCTTTTTGGCTTTCACATGCTAGCAGGCACAACTATGACTACAGATACGATTGTTGCTCAAGCGACTGCACCCGGCCGTGGCGGCGTCGGTATTATTCGCGTTTCAGGCCCACAAGCAGCCCAAGTTGCGCTTGAAGTTACCGGCAAAGTACTGAAACCACGTTACGCTGAGTACACCCCTTTTAAATCTCACGATGGTTTAGAGCTAGACCAAGGCATCGCGCTTTACTTTCCTAACCCGCACTCGTTTACCGGTGAAGACGTTTTAGAGCTGCAAGGCCACGGTGGTCCTGTGGTAATGGATATGCTCATCAAGCGCATCCTCGCTATTCCAGGGCTACGCGCAGCACGCCCAGGTGAGTTCTCGGAGCGTGCCTTCTTGAACGACAAGATGGATTTAACCCAAGCAGAAGCGATTGCTGACCTCATTGATGCCAGTTCAGAAGAAGCGGCGAAATCAGCTCTGCAATCGTTGCAAGGTGAGTTCTCGAAACGCATTAATACGCTGGTGGACTCTCTGATTCACTTACGCATCTATGTTGAAGCCGCTATCGACTTCCCAGAAGAAGAGATTGATTTCCTTGCTGACGGTAAAGTAAGTGCTGACTTACAAGCTATCATCGACAACCTCGAAGCGGTTCGCCAAGAAGCCAATCAAGGTGCCATCATGCGTGAAGGTATGAAGGTGGTGATTGCAGGTCGTCCTAATGCCGGTAAGTCGAGCTTACTGAATGCATTATCGGGTAAAGACTCCGCGATTGTGACTGATATTGCAGGTACAACCCGTGATGTACTTCGTGAACATATCCATATTGATGGTATGCCACTGCACATTATTGATACCGCAGGCCTGCGTGAAGCCTCGGATGAAGTCGAAAAAATCGGTATTGAACGCGCTTGGGAAGAAATTGCTCAAGCCGATCGCGTTTTATTTATGGTCGATGGCACCACTACCGATGCAACCGACCCGAAAGATATCTGGCCAGATTTCGTTGATCGTCTGCCGAATAACATCGGAATGACCGTGATTCGTAACAAAGCCGATCAAACCGGTGAAGATCTCGGGATTTGCCATGTTAATGATCCAACTCTGATTCGACTATCAGCAAAGACGGGACAAGGCGTTGATGCACTACGTAATCACTTAAAAGATTGCATGGGCTTTGCTGGTGGCAATGAAGGTGGCTTCATGGCACGTCGTCGCCACTTAGATGCCCTAGAACGCGCATCTGAGCATCTAGATATTGGCCAGCAACAGCTCGAAGGCTATATGGCAGGGGAAATCTTGGCAGAAGAACTGCGTATAACGCAGCAACACCTTAACGAGATTACTGGTGAATTCAGTTCCGATGACCTACTCGGCCGTATCTTCACCTCTTTCTGTATTGGTAAATAACCTTTAAAGGCCGGCTCATGCTGGCCTTTTTCTTTAGTAAGGACAGCTTAATGATCCACATTATTACAGGCAGCACCTTAGGTGGTGCAGAGTACGTTGGCGATCACCTTAATGATCTTCTTGAAGAGCAAGGCCACGAGATCACCCTTCATAATCAGCCTGAATTCGATGATATTCCCCAACAAGGCTTTTGGTTGCTGGTGACTTCAACTCATGGTGCGGGTGAATTTCCAGATAATATTAAGCCGTTTATCGACGCATTGACCCAGCAATCTCCAGATTTAAGCCCGGTTCGCTTTGCTGTCGTGGCGCTTGGTGATTCGAGTTACGATACCTTCTGTTTGGCGGGAAAATCAGTCCACAGCCAGATGAAAGAGCTCGGTGCTCAGCCTATTTCTGACTGTTTTACCATCGATGTATTGGAAACTCCGGTACCAGAAGACGCAGCAGAAGCTTGGTTCAACGATCATAGCGACCAGTTTTAACCTCTCTCCTCTCTCAAAAAGCGGCTTATGCCGCTTTTTTTGTCTCTGAACATCGTGATTGTGAATAACTTTTTTTCAAAAACATCGAAAAGTAGCGATCTATTTTCAATTTCTTCTGTGGATAAGATCATACATATACGGTGATTAACCTATAGTTATCCAAATAACAAGTTTTAGGCTAATTTCCTCCTGTGAATAAGTAGCCATTTTGATCCCAGCTAATCCTCATCCTGATCAAAGTTAGATCACATCATTTGATCCAAAAAAGATCCATGATCTCGTTGATCATTTCCGACTTATCCACAGATACCCTCGATCCTAATAATAAATCTAATAAAAGATCTCCTTAAAGATCTTATCTATATTAATTAAAAACAGCTTTTTCGAAAAATCCCAAAAACGTTTTCTCAGGCTATGAAAACAGGTAGAATATCGCTCCTTTTTATCAATCTAGAAAACGTTTGAATACCTGAGGTCGGTTCATGCTTTATCACGAAAAATTTGACGTCATCGTTGTTGGTGGTGGCCATGCAGGAACGGAAGCCGCACTCGCATCTGCACGTACTGGTCAAAGTACGTTATTACTTACTCATAATATCGATACACTAGGACAAATGTCTTGTAACCCAGCCATTGGCGGGATCGGTAAGGGCCACTTGGTAAAAGAGGTCGATGCAATGGGTGGATTAATGGCGCAAGCTATTGATCATGCAGGTATTCAGTTCAGAACATTGAACGCATCAAAAGGCCCTGCGGTTCGTGCTACTCGTGCACAAGCTGACCGCGCACTGTACAAAGCCTTTGTTCGTAACGTTCTTGAAAACACGCCAAACCTGACTTTGTTCCAACAGTCGGTTGATGACTTGATCGTTGAACAGGATCAAGTGGTAGGTGTGGTAACGCAGATGGGCCTTAAGTTCCGCGCAAGCGCTGTGGTTCTGACTGTGGGCACATTCCTAGGCGGCAAGATCCATATTGGTATGGAAAGTTCTTCAGGTGGCCGTGCTGGTGATCCACCATCGATCGCACTGGCTGACCGTCTTCGTGATCTTCCATTCCGAGTTGATCGCCTGAAAACAGGTACTCCTCCTCGTATCGATGCGCGTAGCGTTGATTTTTCTGAGCTTGAGGTTCAGCACGGTGATAACCCGACGCCTGTTTTCTCGTTCATGGGCAGCCGAGCTCAACAACCTCGTCAAATTCCATGTTACATCACGCATACCAATGAAAATACGCATGACGTAATTCGTGCCAACCTTGATCGCAGCCCTATGTACGCGGGTGTGATTGAAGGCATTGGCCCTCGTTACTGCCCTTCGATTGAAGACAAAGTAATGCGTTTTGCTGACAAGAACAGTCACCAAATTTTTATTGAGCCAGAAGGTCTAACGACTCACGAGCTATACCCGAATGGTATCTCTACCAGTCTGCCGTTTGATGTACAGGTTCAAATTGTTCGTTCGATGAAGGGCTTTGAAAATGCTCATATCGTTCGCCCTGGCTATGCGATTGAGTACGATTTCTTTGATCCTCGCGACCTTAAGCTGACTTACGAAACTAAGTTTATTAAAGGTCTATTCTTTGCGGGTCAAATCAACGGTACCACTGGCTACGAAGAAGCAGCTGCACAAGGCTTGATGGCAGGTCTGAATGCAAGTTTGTTTACTCAAGGCAAAGAAGGCTGGAGTCCACGTCGTGACCAAGCTTACATGGGCGTGCTTATCGACGACCTATCTACCATGGGTACCAAAGAACCTTACCGCATGTTTACGTCTCGCGCGGAATACCGTCTGCTGCTTCGTGAAGACAACGCCGATATCCGCTTGACTGAAAAGTCGCGTGAACTTGGCCTTGTTGATGACGCTCGTTGGGCTCGTTTCAACGAGAAGATGGAAAACATGGAGAAGGAGCGTCAACGTCTGAAAGAGACTTGGATTAATCCAAAATCTGAAGATATTGATCAACTGAACCAAATTCTGAAAACACCAATGTCTCGTGAAGCGAGCGGTGAAGATCTTCTTCGTCGCCCTGAAATGACTTATTCACAGTTAACCGCATTGGATCGTTTTGGTCCTGCACTGGAAGATCAACAAGCGTCTGAGCAAGTTGAGATCCAAGTGAAGTACGATGGTTACATTCAGCGTCAACAAGACGAAATTGAAAAATCACTGCGTCATGAAAACACCAAACTGCCTGCTGATATCGATTACAGCAAGGTAAAAGGACTTTCTAACGAAGTGGTTCTTAAACTAACGACAGCTAAGCCTGACTCAATTGGTATTGCTTCGCGAATTTCAGGTATCACACCTGCAGCAATCTCAATTCTGTTGGTTTACTTGAAAAAACACGGCCTGTTGAAAAAAGGTGAGGAAGCATAATGAGCGCATTACGCGAAAAACTGGATCACCTTATTGGCCAGACTGAACTTGAAGTATCTGAAAAACAACGTGGCCAGTTGGTTGGCTACGTTGAGTTACTGAACAAGTGGAACAAAGCTTATAACCTAACATCAGTTCGTGACCCACAAGAAATGATGGTGAAACATATCTTAGATAGCATCATTGTTAGCACTCACTTACAAGGTAAGCGCTTTATCGATGTGGGTACGGGACCTGGTCTTCCTGGGATTCCGCTCTCAATCATGAATCCAGACTGCGAGTTTTACTTGCTAGACAGCCTAGGTAAGCGTATTCGTTTTATCAAACAGGTGATTCATGAGCTGGTTATCGACAACGTGGTACCGGTTCAAAGTCGCGTTGAAGAATTTCAACCAGAAGAAAAGTTTGATGCAGTGCTCAGTCGTGCATTTGCGTCAATGACAGACATGGTAGAGTGGTGTCACCATTTACCTAAAGAGCAATCCGGTGTATTTTTGGCTCTTAAGGGACAACATCCTAGAGACGAAATCGACCTGTTACCTGAATGGTGTTCAGTGACAGACATTAAAGCTTTGCAAGTGCCAGAGCTTGATGGAGAGCGTCATCTAGTTACTTTATCGCGTCAGGGATAATCAGCGAGGCCATAGTGGGTAGAATCGTAGCAATTGCCAACCAGAAGGGTGGCGTAGGAAAAACAACAACTTGCATTAATTTAGCAGCATCAATGGCGGCAACAAAACGCAAGATATTGGTTGTTGACCTCGATCCTCAAGGTAATGCCACTATGGCGAGCGGTGTCGACAAGTATCAAGTTGAAGCAACAGCTTACGATTTGTTGGTTGAAGACACCCCATTTGATGAGGTGGTTTGCCGGAGTACATCTGGCAATTATGACCTCATCGCCGCGAACGGTGATGTTACTGCGGCAGAAATCAAGCTGATGGAAGTGTTTGCTCGTGAAGTTCGTTTAAAAAATGCACTCGAACCCATTCGCAATAACTATGATTTCATCTTTATTGATTGTCCGCCCTCATTAAACCTTCTTACAATCAACGCGATGGCTGCGGCCGACTCCGTATTGGTTCCTATGCAATGTGAATACTTTGCTTTGGAAGGTTTGACTGCGTTGATGGATACCATCAGTAAACTCGCTGCGGTAGTAAACGAGAATCTTAAGATCGAAGGTCTTCTACGTACTATGTACGATCCTCGTAACCGCTTATCGAACGAAGTATCTGATCAACTCAAAAAACATTTTGGTAGCAAAGTCTACCGAACTGTTATCCCTAGAAATGTGCGTCTGGCAGAAGCGCCTAGTCATGGCAAGCCAGCAATGTACTACGACAAATATTCCGCAGGAGCTAAGGCTTACCTTGCTCTTGCTGGCGAAATGTTGCGTCGTGAAGAAGTCCCAGTATAGGTCCAACCAAAGGAATTCGCTCAATGTCTAAGCGTGGTTTAGGAAAAGGGCTAGATGCATTGCTTGCAACTAGCTCATTGGCTCGTGAAAAACAGCAAGTTGCTTCTCATAGTCAGGCGTTGTCGGCTGATGGTGAGCTTATTGAACTGGCTGTTGGTTGCTTGAAGCCTGGTGTATATCAACCGCGTAAGGATATTGCGCCTGAAGCGCTAGAAGAGCTGGCAGCATCAATTCAATCTCAAGGCATTATCCAACCGATCGTAGTTCGCCCATTGGCGCACGACCAGTTCGAGATTATTGCTGGTGAACGTCGTTGGAGAGCGGCTCGTCAAGCTGGCCTTAAACAAGTGCCATGTTTGGTCAAGAGAGTCGAAGACAAAGCCGCTATCGCGATGGCGTTGATTGAGAATATTCAGCGTGAAGATCTGAATGTTATCGAAGAAGCACAAGCGCTAGAGCGCTTACAGAACGAATTTGAGCTGACACACCAACAAGTCGCTGATGTAATCGGTAAATCGAGAGCTACGGTGAGTAACTTATTACGTCTAAATCAGCTCGAAAATGAAGTAAAAGGTTTAGTTTCCAATAAACAACTGGAAATGGGGCATGCTCGAGCACTGCTTGCGCTTGAAGGTGATACCCAGGTTGAAGCAGCAAACACTGCGGCAACCAAAAAAATGACCGTGCGTCAAACTGAGCAACTTGTCAAAAAGTGCTTAAAACCAGACGTTGAAGGTGAATCGAAGCCTGAAGACACAGAAGCTATCGAACTTTCACGAAGACTCACGGAAAAATTGCAAGCAAACGTTTCAGTTACTCGTTCTGTTAGCGGTAAGTCAAAAGTGACAATTACTCTTGATGAGCCTCACAAATTAGAGCAACTTATTGCTAAACTAGAGTACTAAATGAGATAATTGATTTAGGTCAATTATGTAATAAACAAGTAATTTCGTACAAAAGTTGTAGGTTTGTATGCAAAAATGTAAATGATTGCTGCATTGTTATTGCAATCAATTTGGCTGAACGTATAATTTTCGCCAATTTCTCAGCACGCTTTTAAGCGAGTAGTAAAGAAGGCTTAAAAGAGGAACGAATACATGGTAGCGGCGTTAGCAAGACCAGGACGAGTGCTTGCAAAGCAAATGTTATTGATCGAGCTTAGCGCGGTTATATTAGTGGCGATAGGGTTAGGTTTAGCTGTTAATCCTGATTGGGGTTTTGCTGCATTAATCGGTGGCGGTATTTTTGTCATCGCAAATGCAGTTTTTTGTGTGTGTGCTTTCCTATTTAGTGGAGCTCGCGCAACTAAGTTAGTTGCGGCGTCGTTCTATGCAGGCGAAGCGCTAAAAATCCTTATCACAGTTCTACTATTCTCTATTGTCTACATGTATATGCAGGTGGAATTAGTTCCCCTCAAACTGACCTATTTACTGGTTCTAGGTATTAATATCTTTGCGCCAGTGCTTTTCATTAACAATAAAAAATAGGATGAGTTATGGCTGCGCCAACAGCATCCGGATACATTGAGCACCACTTACAAAACCTTTCTTTAGCTAAGTTTGGTCTTGTAGAGGAGACAAGTTTCTGGAACGTACATATAGACAGTCTGTTTTTTTCGGTGTTGACAGGGATGTTATTCCTTTGGGTTTTTCGCTCAGTCGCTAAGAAAGCAACAGTAGGTGTACCTGGTAAGCTTCAGTGTTTTGTTGAAATGGTAGTTGAATTCGTTGATGGCAACGTTAAAGACACTTTCCATGGCCGCAACCCTCTGATTGCTCCATTAGCACTGACTATATTCTGCTGGATTATTTTAATGAACTTGATGGACTTAGTGCCTATCGATTTCTTACCATATCCTGCGGAGCATTGGCTAGGTATCCCTTATTTGAAAGTGGTTCCTTCAGCTGATGTTAATATAACCATGTCAATGGCCTTAGGTGTTTTTGCTCTGATGATCTACTACAGCATCAAAGTAAAAGGCTTAGGTGGATTCGCCAAAGAACTTGCTTTACATCCATTTAATCACCCAATCATGATCCCGTTTAACCTACTGATTGAAGTGGTATCGCTACTCGCGAAGCCTCTATCACTTGGTATGCGTCTATTCGGTAACATGTTCGCAGGTGAGGTTGTATTCATTCTTTGTGCGGCAATGCTACCGTGGTATTTACAATGGGTAGGCTCTCTACCTTGGGCTATCTTCCATATCTTGGTTATTTTGATTCAAGCATTTGTTTTCATGATGTTAACAATTGTTTATTTATCAATGGCCCATGAAGATGGCGATCACTAAAAATTTTTAAGTTTTATTCTAACTATTAATGTTAATCGGAGAACGTAAATGGAAACTGTACTAAGTTTTTCAGCAATCGCTGTTGCTATTATTGTTGGTCTTTGTGCCGTAGGTACTGCAATTGGTTTTGCTATTCTTGGTGGTAAATTCCTAGAAGGCGCTGCGCGTCAACCTGAAATGGCTCCAATGCTACAAGTTAAGATGTTCATCATCGCTGGTCTACTGGATGCTGTTCCAATGATCGGTATCGTAATCGCACTACTATTCACGTTTGCTAACCCATTTGTTGGTCAACTAGCAGGCTAATTAACTGTTAATTAGTTAATTAAATTTTTGTAGTTGATTCTTAACGAGGGGTAGCTGTTGTGAATATGAACGCAACTCTGTTAGGTCAAGCAATTGCTTTTTCTATGTTTGTTTGGTTCTGCATGAAATATGTATGGCCACCAATCATGCAAGCAATTGAAGAGCGTCAGAAAAAAATTGCTGACGGTCTAGTAGCCGCTGAACGCGCTGCTAAAAACTTGGATCTAGCACAAGCCAACGCTTCTGACCAATTGAAAGAAGCGAAGCGCACCGCAACTGAGGTTATTGAACAGGCAAATAAACGCAAGGCTCAAATTATTGATGAAGCTCGCGAAGAGGCTCAGGCAGAACGCCAGAAAATCTTAGCGCAAGCGGAAGCCGAAATTGAAGCTGAGCGCACACGTGCCCGTGATGACCTGCGCAAACAAGTCGCAACTCTGGCAATTGCTGGTGCTGAGAAAATCCTTGAGCGTACAATCGATAAAGATGTACACGATGATCTTCTTAACAACATTACTGCAAAACTTTAAAGCAAGGGGCTGTATATGTCTGATTTGACTACAATCGCACGCCCCTATGCTAAAGCAGCGTTTGACTTTGCGGTAGAGAAAGGTGAGCTAGACCAATGGGGTCAGATGCTTACTTTTGCTGCCGAAGTGGCACAAAATGATGATGTTCACAATTTCTTAAGCAGCTCTCAAACTGCTGAAAAATTAGCTGAAGTATTCATTGTAATTTGTGGCGAACAATTTGATGAATTCGGCCAGAACTTGATAAAAGTAATGGCAGAGAATGGCCGCTTAATGGCTTTTCCTGATGTTTGCAAAGAGTTCTTATTGCTCAAACAAGAGCACGAGAAAGAGATCGACGTTGAAGTCACTTCAGCGGTTGAACTTTCTAAAGAACAACGCGCAGAGATCAGCAGCAAATTGGAACAGCGCTTAGCGCGCAAAGTTCAGCTGAATTGCAGTATAGATGAGACTCTACTTAGTGGAGTTATTATTCGAGCCGGAGACCTAGTCATCGATAACTCAGCGCGCAGTCGTTTAGACCGCCTGAGCGATGCATTGCAGTCTTAATGGGGATTGGAGCATGCAACTTAATTCCACTGAAATTAGCGATCTAATTAAACAACGTATTGAATCTTTCGACGTTGTTAGTGAAGCTCGCAATGAAGGTACTATCGTTTCGGTAAGCGATGGCATCCTTAGCATTCACGGCCTAGCGGACGTGATGCAAGGTGAAATGATTGAACTACCGGGTGGCCGTTACGCGCTAGCACTTAACTTGAACCGTGATTCGGTTGGTGCTGTTGTAATGGGCCCATATGCTGACCTACAGGAAGGCATGAAAGTTACAGGTACGGGTCGTATTCTCGAAGTACCAGTAGGTCCTGAAATGCTTGGTCGTGTGGTAAACACGCTAGGTGAGCCAATTGATGGTAAAGGTCCTATTGATGCGAAATTGACTTCGCCTGTAGAAATTATCGCACCAGGTGTAATCGACCGTAAATCGGTAGATCAACCTGTTCAAACTGGTTACAAGTCAGTTGACTCAATGATCCCTATCGGTCGTGGTCAGCGTGAACTTATTATCGGTGACCGTCAGACTGGTAAAACAGCAATGGCGATCGATGCGATTATTAACCAAAAAAATTCTGGTATTTTCTCTATCTACGTTGCAATCGGCCAAAAAGCGTCGACTATCGCTAACGTAGTTCGCAAACTAGAAGAGCACGGCGCACTAGCAAACACTGTTGTTGTTGTTGCATCGGCTTCTGAATCTGCAGCGCTGCAATACCTTGCACCGTATGCTGGTTGTGCGATGGGTGAATACTTCCGTGATCGCGGTGAAGATGCACTGATTGTTTATGATGATCTATCTAAGCAAGCTGTCGCTTACCGTCAGATCTCACTACTGCTTAAGCGTCCACCAGGTCGTGAAGCGTTCCCTGGTGATGTTTTCTACCTTCACTCTCGTCTACTAGAGCGTGCTGCTCGTGTAAGCGAACACTACGTAGAAGAATTCACTAAAGGCGAAGTGAAAGGCAAGACGGGTTCTTTAACTGCTCTTCCTATCATCGAAACGCAAGCTGGTGACGTATCTGCATTCGTACCGACGAACGTAATCTCGATTACCGATGGTCAGATCTTCCTACAAACTGAGCTATTCAACGCGGGCGTACGTCCAGCTGTTGACCCTGGTATCTCAGTTTCTCGTGTAGGTGGTTCGGCGCAGACTAAAATCATCAAGAAGCTATCTGGCGGTATCCGTACTGCTCTAGCTCAATACCGTGAACTTGCAGCATTTGCTCAGTTCTCTTCGGATCTTGATGAAGCGACTAAGAAGCAGCTAGACCACGGTCAAAAAGTTACAGAACTGATGAAGCAGAAGCAATACGCTCCTATGTCTGTATTTGACCAAGCTCTAGTAATCTTCGCTGCAGAGCGTGGATACCTTCAAGACGTTGAACTTTCTAAAGTTCTAGACTTTGAAGCTGCTTTACTGTCGTTTGCTCGTGGTCAATATGCCGATCTAGCAACACAGATCGACACAACGGGTGCTTTCAATAAAGAAATCGAAGCTGAGCTGAAGAAGCTTGTTGACGATTTCAAGGCAACCCAGACCTGGTAATTGGTAGGTGGTCTTAGGGCCACCTCATACCATTAACGGAGAGTAACGATGGCCGGCGCAAAAGAGATACGTAATAAAATCGGTAGTGTTAAAAGCACACAGAAGATTACGAAAGCAATGGAAATGGTAGCAGCTTCAAAAATGCGTCGTTCTCAAGACGCAATGGAAGCTACTCGTCCATATGCAGAAACAATGCGTAAAGTGATCGGTCATTTGGCTAATGGTAGCCTCGAGTATAAGCATCCTTATCTTGAGGAACGTGAAGCCAAACGTGTTGGTTACATCATCGTTTCTACAGACCGTGGTCTTTGTGGTGGTTTGAACATTAACTTGTTCAAAAAAGCCATGAACGACATGAAAGATTGGTCTGAGAAAGGTGCTGACGTTGAACTTGCAATTGTAGGTTCAAAAGCGACAGCATTTTTCAACAACAGCGGCGCGAAAGTAGCAGCTCAAGTTTCTGGTCTGGGCGATCGCCCAAGCCTTGAAGACTTGATTGGCTCTGTAAGCGTTATGCTGAAGAAATATGATGAAGGCGAATTGGATCGCCTGTTCGTAGTGTTCAACAAGTTTGAAAACACTATGGTACAAGAACCAACGATCGATCAATTACTTCCTTTGCCTAAATCAGACAGCGAAGACATGAAACGCGATCATGCTTGGGACTACATTTATGAGCCTGAGCCAAAACCACTACTAGATGCACTACTGGTTCGCTACGTCGAATCTCAAGTATATCAAGGTGTGGTCGAGAACCTTGCTTGTGAGCAAGCGGCTCGAATGATTGCTATGAAATCAGCAACAGATAACGCTGGTGACATTATTGATGACTTAGAACTTGTGTACAACAAAGCGCGTCAAGCGGCAATTACACAAGAACTTTCTGAGATCGTTTCAGGTGCAGCTGCGGTTTAAGCTTAGGTAAAACTAAATAGTTAGAGGATTAACGATGGCTACAGGTAAGATCGTACAGATCATCGGTGCGGTAGTCGACGTAGAGTTCCCACAGGGTGAAGTACCTCGTGTATACGACGCTCTGAATGTTAATGAAGTACAAGAACGTCTAGTTCTTGAAGTTCAGCAACAACTTGGCGGTGGCGTAGTTCGCGCAATCGTAATGGGTAGCTCTGATGGTTTACGTCGTGGTTTGACAGTTGAAAATACTGGCGCTCCAATCTCAGTACCAGTAGGTACTAAGACATTGGGTCGTATCATGAATGTCCTAGGTGACGCGATTGATGAGTGTGGCGAGATTGGTGCTGAAGAGCATTACGCCATTCACCGTGAAGCTCCAAGCTACGAAGAGCAGTCTAACGAGACAGCTCTTCTAGAAACTGGTGTTAAAGTAATCGACTTGATTTGTCCATTCGCTAAGGGTGGTAAAATCGGTCTATTCGGTGGTGCTGGTGTAGGTAAGACCGTTAACATGATGGAACTTATCAACAACATCGCACTTCAACACTCAGGCCTATCTGTATTTGCAGGTGTAGGTGAGCGTACTCGTGAAGGTAACGATTTCTACTTTGAGATGCAGGAAGCAGGTGTTGTAAACATCGAAAAACCTGAAGAATCAAAAGTAGCGATGGTTTACGGTCAGATGAACGAGCCACCAGGTAACCGTCTACGTGTTGCCCTGACTGGCCTAACAATGGCAGAGCGCTTCCGTGACGAAGGTCGTGACGTTCTACTGTTCGTTGATAACATCTACCGTTACACACTAGCAGGTACTGAAGTATCAGCACTTCTAGGTCGTATGCCTTCTGCGGTAGGTTACCAACCTACACTGGCTGAAGAAATGGGTGTTCTACAAGAGCGTATCACGTCAACTAAAGCTGGTTCTATCACGTCTGTACAGGCGGTATACGTACCTGCGGATGACTTGACTGACCCGTCTCCAGCAACAACGTTCGCTCACTTGGATGCAACGGTTGTACTTAACCGTAACATCGCATCTATGGGTCTATACCCTGCGATCGACCCGCTAGATTCTACTTCACGTCAACTGGATCCATTGGTAGTTGGACAAGAGCACTACGACATCGCTCGTGGCGTTCAGTCTACTCTTCAGCGCTATAAAGAGCTGAAAGATATCATTGCTATCCTAGGTATGGACGAGCTATCTGAAGAAGATAAGCAAGTTGTATCTCGTGCTCGTAAGATTGAGAAGTTCCTAACTCAGCCTTACCACGTAGCGGAAGTATTTACAGGTGACCCAGGCATTTACGTACCTCTTAAAGAGACTCTACGTGGCTTCCAAGGTCTTCTATCTGGTGAATACGATGACATTCCAGAGCAAGCGTTCATGTACTGTGGTGCAATTGACGAAGCTATCGAGAATGCTAAGAAGCTATAAGGCTAACTAGGAGGCGATATGGCAGCAATAACCTTTCACCTAGACGTTGTAAGTGCAGAGAAACAAATTTTCTCAGGCCTTGTTGAGACGTTTCAGGTGACCGGTAGTGAGGGTGAACTTGGTATTTTCCATGGTCACTGTCCACTGCTGACCGCTATCAAGCCTGGCATGGTGCGTATTGTTAAGCAGCACGGCCACGAAGAAATCATTTATGTTTCTGGTGGTATGGTAGAAGTTCAGCCTGGTACAGCAACTGTACTGGCTGATACAGCTATCCGTGGTGAAGAGCTAGACGCAGCAAAGGCGGAAGAAGCTAAGCGCAAGGCTGTGGAGAATATCCAAAATCAGCATGGCGACATAGACTTCGCACAAGCGGCCGGTGAACTGGCTAAAGCCATTGCTCAGTTACGAGTTATCGAACTGACAAAACAGCGTCGTTAATCTTTTTAAGATTACAGACTCTGAGATAAAGGCGACCTAAGGGTCGCCTTTTTGCATTTTTAGATTCTCAAAAATGCTTCTTTTACGTATCACTACTGGTTAAATGGTTATTGCGATTTAATTTTTTGCCCAAAAACGGTTACAATATCGGCTTAATAAAAATAACGTTGGATAGGTTTACAATGAAGTTTAGCGCGGTAATTCTCGCGGCGGGCAAAGGCACTCGCATGTATTCAAACACACCAAAGGTTCTGCACACACTTGCGGGTAAGCCAATGGTGAAGCATGTTATCGATACATGTAATGGTTTAGGCGCTCAAAACATCAACCTGGTTTACGGCCACGGTGGTGATCAGATGAAGGCTACTCTAGCTGAAGAATCTGTAAACTGGGCACTGCAAGCTGAGCAGCTGGGTACGGGTCACGCTGTGGATCAAGCATCTGCACATTTCGCTGATGATGAAAAAGTATTGGTGCTATACGGTGATGTTCCACTGATCTCACCTGAAACCATTGAAAACCTATTAGACGCTCAACCAAACGGTGGCATCGCGCTACTTACTGTCGTGTTAGACAACCCGATGGGCTACGGACGTATTATTCGTCGTAATGGCCCTGTTGTGGCTATCGTTGAACAGAAAGATGCAACGGATGAGCAGAAGCTTATCAAAGAGATCAATACCGGCGTTATGGTGGCGACTGGTGGCGATCTGAAGCGCTGGTTGTCAGGTCTAAGCAACGACAACGCACAGGGTGAATATTACCTGACTGACGTTATCGCTGCGGCTCACGACGAAGGTCGTGCAGTTGAAGCGGTACACCCAGTAAGCCCAATTGAAGTGGAAGGCGTTAACGATCGTTCGCAACTGGCTCGCCTAGAGCGCGCTTACCAAGCTACGCAAGCCGATAAGCTATTGAAGCAAGGCGTGATGCTACGCGACCCTAGCCGCTTTGATCTACGCGGTGATCTGCAGTGCGGTATGGATGTCGAGATCGATACTAACGTTATCATTGAAGGCAGTGTCAGCATTGGTGATAATGTGGTTATTGGTACGGGATGTGTACTGAAAGACTGTGAGATTGACGACAACACCATCGTTCGTCCATACAGCGTTATTGAAGGGGCAACGGTGGGGGAAGACTGTACCGTTGGTCCATTCACTCGCCTACGTCCGGGTGCCGATATGCGTAATAACTCGCACGTCGGTAACTTTGTTGAAGTGAAGAACACTCGCCTTGGCGAAGGCTCTAAAGCCAACCACCTGACTTATCTTGGGGATGCTGAAATTGGTCAGCGCGTAAACGTGGGTGCGGGTGCAATTACTTGTAACTACGATGGGGCGAATAAGTTTAAGACCATTATTGGTGATGACGTGTTTGTTGGTTCAGATAGTCAATTAATAGCGCCTGTTACGATTGGTAATGGTGCTACCGTTGGAGCTGGCTCTACCGTAACACGCGATGTTTCTGAAAATGAGCTAGTTATCAGCCGTGCGAAAGAACGTAAGATTGCTGACTGGCAGCGTCCGACTAAGAAAAAGTAGTCTCTTAATAAATAAGATGATTTAAATGAAAGTCAGTAGTACCGCTACTGGCTTTTTCTTATTTATCTAGATATAAAAAAAGAGCGAGTAATCTCGCTCTTTTTTGTTTTCGTTAACTTAGAAACTAGTCTTGTTTCTCGTCAGCGACTACTCGAGAGTTGTCAGGTGTCGCGAAGTGTTCAGAAAGCTCTTTGTTCGAAACAATATAGCCAACCCACAACGCACCCAAACAGATCACAACGGCAATACCCGTCGCGCTTAGTGCTTGGCTAGCCATTGCCGCGACCAATGCACTTGATAGGCCACTGATACTGATTTGCAGGCTGTTTTGTAGACCAGCAGCTGTTGCTGGGCTTTGTTTAGCGCTTGATAGAGCACGGTTTACTACGATTGGGTAAAGTGCGCCGTTTGCGACAGCAATCAAACAGAAAGGCGCAAGTAGAGGCCAGATTGACGTCAGTTCCCACTGTGATGCGATAAAGATAAGCATCGCCGCTACACTGAACAAACCGATAAGGTTTCTTAGTACAACGCCATCGCCATATTTCTTCACTGCTTGCTTACCGAAGTAACCACCCGCCATGAACGCGATTGTTTGTGGGATAAAGCTCAAACCGATGTCTTTTGCTTCATAACCTAGTTGAGCCATGATCTCTGGCATACCCGTTAGGTAAGCGAAGAACGCTGCAGATGCTGAAGCAAACATTAAGACATTACCCATGTAAGGCTTTGATTTAAGCAACATCTTGATGTCTGTCTTAATCGATGTCTGTTTTACTTCAGGTGCTTCTTTTGGTTGAGCCATTGTTGTCGCCACTAGCAGTGCACCCATCAAGGTTAATGTGATGAAGATGCTGTGCCAGCCAAAGCTATCCGCCAGTAACACACCTAGCTGAGGTGCTAATGCAGGAGATAGCGCAACCAAAGGCATGATGGTTGCAAAAATTTGTTGGCTACTGCTTTGTGAGTAACGCTTGATAACCATTGCTTGCCAGATTACCGCAGGAGCACATACGCCGATCGCTTGAATGAAGCGCAGTGTCAGTAGATGCCATACCTCGGTGCTGAATGCTAAGCCGAATGAAGCTGCAGTAAAGATAACAAGACCAACCGCCAGCGTATTACGGTGACCATACTTGTCACTCGCCAGACCCCAAAGAAGCTGACCCATTGCCATACCGCCAAGGAATACCGTTAAAGACAGGGCAATCTGCTCTGGGCCGGTTGCGAAATCAACTTCCATTGCCTTAAATGCAGGAAGGTACATATCGGTCGCAATAAAGCCAAGCATTGAAAGAACTGCAAGGTAGACCAATTGAAATTTAGAAATATTCATAAGATGCCATTAAGCTAAAGGTAGTGATGTTTTTATCATCAAAAAAATTGTTTGATATACAGAAGTGAAAGCCCCTGTTTATTTATGCTGACATTCTATTTTTCAGACCTGATAAAATAAAACGCTAAAATATGTGGTTATCAATCAAAAAATTTGAAGGCTTATGTTCTCTAAATCCTCTTTAGAAATGCTCGATACGGTAGCGCGCTTGGGCAGTTTTACCGCGGCGGCTGAGCAGTTGCACAAAGTGCCCTCGGCGATCAGTTATGGTGTCAGACAGGTCGAACAAGAACTGGATGTGCTGCTTTTCAGGCGTTTACCGAGAAAGGTTGAGCTCACTCCGGCAGGTGAACTGTTCATTGAAGAGGCGCGTGCACTACTGAGGCAAATGGAAGAGGTCAGTGCCCAGACTCGTCGAGCAGCTCGAGGTTGGAAGAAAACCTTGCGTCTGACGCTCGATAATGTGGTGAAGCTCGACAAGATGAAGCCGATGATTGAAGAGTTCTATCAAACCTTTGAGTTTGCCGAACTTCAGATCAACATGGAGGTATTCAACGGCTCATGGGAAGCGATTGCACAGGGCAGGGCGGATATCGTGATTGGCGCCACCTCAGCTGTGCCAGTTGGTGGCGATTTTGAAGTCAAAGACATGGGGCAATTAGATTGGGCATTTGTAATGTCGCCAAGTCACCCGTGTGTGCGCGAACAGAACCTCAATGAAGAGTTCGTGAGCCAATATCCAGCCATCTGCTTGGATGATACCTCCAGTGTGCTCCCTAAGCGACACACAGGCCACTACTCAAGTCAAAGACGCCTGTTGTTACCCAATTGGTATAGCGCAATTGAATGCCTTAAAAATGGAATAGGGGTGGGTTATATGCCGAGGCACATTGCCGCGCCAATTATCGAACAAGGCTTGCTGGTGGAAAAAATACTGCCTGAACCGAGTCCGCAGAGTCATTGTTGTTTGGTGTGGCGAAAAGACGATAACCATAAGTTGATCGAGTGGATGGTGAAATACCTAGGATCGAGTGAACAACTTCACCAAGATTGGTTGGATCATCGCAAGGCGGTCTAATGATCTTAGCGAGAAGATCCTTTTCAAGTTTGAGTTGAATCAGCACCAATAAAAAGAGCGAGTAAATACTCGCTCTTTTTGATTCGGTCGTTAACTCTTATGACAAGAAGAACTTGTAGGAAGGGTTATCGGTTTCATCTTTACACTGATAGCCAAGCTCTCGTAGATGTGTTGAGAACTGAGCTAAATCATCATCATCCAGTTCGAATCCACACAATACACGGCCGTAATCAGCGCCGTGGTTACGGTAGTTGAACAGGCTGATATTCCAATGGGTACCTAAGGTATCAAGGAACTTAATCAATGCTCCTGGGTATTCAGGAAACTCGAAGCTGTATAGGCGCTCTTTCAATGGTTTTGATGGTTTGCCACCAATCATGTAACGAATGTGCAGTTTTGCCATCTCATCATCAGACAGATCGACGACTGGATAGCCACCTTCACGCAGGTCGTTGATGATGTGATCGAGTTCTTCTTGTCCACCATTGAGACGTACACCGACGAAGATGTTCGCTAGGCTGTCATCGTTATGACGGTAGTTAAACTCAGTCACAGCACGGCCGCCAATGATATTACAGAACTCTAGGAAGGCACCTTGTCGCTCAGGAATAGTAACCGCAAGTAGACCTTCGCGCTTTTCACCCAGCTCACAACGTTCAGACACATAGCGCAGACCATGGAAGTTGGTATTAGCACCAGAAAGTACAGTTGCCAGTTGTTTGCCTTGCAGTTGGTTCTGCTCTGCAAACTTCTTTAAACCAGCCAGAGCAAGCGCACCAGAAGGCTCGGCAATCGCACGAGTGTCTTCAAAGATGTCTTTGACCGCAGAGCAGATCTCATCGCTAGACACGGCAATGTGACCATCGATGTACTGCTGACACAGACGGAATGTCTCTTCACCAATGCGCTTAACCGCAACGCCATCGGCAAACATGCTGACTTGATCCAGTACTACTGGCTCACCGGCATCCAGTGCTGCTTTCAAGCAAGATGAATCTTCAGGTTCAACCGCGATGACTTTTATTTCCGGCATCAATTGCTTAACTAGCACGGCAACACCCGCAGCCAAACCACCACCACCGACAGGCACAAAGATGTAATCCATGTGACCATTTTGCTGAAGCATTTCCATACCCATGGTGCCCTGTCCGGCGATCACCAATGGGTGATCGAATGGAGGCACAAAGGTGTAGCCATGTTCAGCGGAAAGGCGTTCTGCTTCAGCTTTAGCTTCATCAAAGTTGCTGCCGTGTAGAACTACGTTACCGCCAAAGCCACGTACCGCATCAACCTTGATGTCTGGCGTGGTTTTTGGCATCACAATCGTAGTCTGAATGCCCAGCTTAGAGCCAGACAGCGCCATACCTTGAGCATGGTTACCTGCCGATGCTGCAATCACACCTGCGGCTTTCTGTTGCTCTGAAAGGCTTGATACCATGTTGTAGGCACCACGTAGCTTGAACGAGTGGACCGGCTGACGGTCTTCACGCTTTAGCTGAACCTGATTACCAATGCGAGCACTTAAGCGAGGCATCTCTTGCAGAGGTGTCACGATTGCGGCTTCGTAAACTGGCGCTCTCAGGATCTGACGCAGATAATCTGCGCCAGTTTGTTTTTGGGGACTGACCGTGTCATCACTCATAGACTAGCCCTCTAGCTTAGACTTATCACGCACGGCGCCTTTGTCGGCACTGGTTGCCATGCTTGCGTAAGCTTTCAGTGCGAATGAAACTTCACGCTGACGGTTTTCTGGTTTCCAGCCTAGTGCGTCTTGCTTAACACGACGCGCTTCTAGTTCAGCTTCAGGCACATCAAGTGTGATCGAACGGCTAGGGATGTCGATAGTGATGATATCGCCAGTGTTTACTAGACCAATCACACCGCCACTTGCTGCTTCTGGAGAAGCGTGACCGATAGACAAACCGGATGTACCGCCAGAGAAACGTCCGTCAGTTAGAAGAGCACAAGACTTACCTAGACCCATAGATTTTAGGTAGGTAGTTGGGTAGAGCATTTCTTGCATGCCCGGACCACCTTTAGGACCTTCGTAACGGATAACAACCACTTCGCCTGCTTTTACTTTACCCGCTAAGATGCCGTCTACGGCTGTGTCTTGGCTTTCAAATACGATAGCAGGACCTTGGAATTTCAGGTTCTCTTCATCAACACCTGCTGTCTTAACGATACAACCGTCAACGGCGATGTTGCCTGAAAGTACGGCTAGGCCACCTTCTTGGCTGAATGCATTCTCTTTAGTACGGATACAACCTTCTTTACGGTCGTCATCAAGACGATCCCAACGGCAATCTTGTGAGAAGGCTTTGGTGGTACGAATACCTGCTGGGCCCGCGCGGAAGAACTTAAGTACCGCTTCGTCTTCTGTCTGCATGATGTCGTATTGAGCTAGCTGCTCTTGCATGCTTAGGCCAAGTACAGTGCGAGTTTGGTTGTTCAGTAGGCCTGCGCGGTCTAGTTCACCTAGGATAGCCATAACACCACCAGCGCGGTGAACGTCTTCCATGTGGTATTTAGGTGTTGAAGGCGCAACCTTACATAGGTGTGGAACGCGACGAGACATCTCGTCGATATCACCCATATCAAAGTCGACTTCACCTTCTTGAGCTGCTGCCAATAGGTGAAGAACGGTGTTACTAGAACCGCCCATTGCGATATCCAGTGCCATCGCGTTTTCAAATGCTGCGCGGTTTGCGATGTTACGAGGCAGTGCTGATTCGTCATCTTGCTCGTAGTAACGCTTGGTTAGGTCAACGATGCGCTTACCAGCATTGATGAATAGCTCTTCACGGTCTGCGTGGGTTGCTAGCATAGAACCGTTACCTGGCTGAGATAGACCAAGCGCTTCTGTTAGACAGTTCATTGAGTTCGCTGTGAACATACCTGAACATGAACCACATGTCGGACATGCAGAACGCTCTACTTGCTCACTTTGCTCATCAGAAATGGTTGGATCGGCACCTTGGATCATTGCGTCAACAAGGTCTAGCTTGATGATTTGATCGGAAAGCTTAGTTTTACCCGCTTCCATTGGGCCGCCTGATACAAAGATCACTGGGATGTTAAGGCGCATTGCTGCCATCATCATTCCCGGAGTGATTTTGTCACAGTTAGAGATACATACCATCGCATCCGCACAGTGAGCATTCACCATGTACTCTACTGAGTCTGCGATAAGCTCACGTGATGGCAGTGAGTACAGCATGCCACCGTGACCCATTGCGATACCATCATCAACTGCGATGGTGTTGAATTCTTTAGCGATACCGCCCGCTTTCTCGATTTCACCTGCTACCAATTGACCCATATCTTTAAGGTGAACGTGGCCTGGTACGAATTGAGTGAAAGAGTTTACAACTGCGATGATTGGCTTACCGAAGTCATCATCTTTAACGCCAGTTGCACGCCATAAAGCGCGCGCACCAGCCATGTTGCGTCCGTGGGTAGTCGTTGCTGAACGATAGATTGGCATTGCTTAAATCCTTATAAAATATTTGGCTGTTGCTTACTTAGTTGTTTGCGTTTGGTTTTCTGAAGTTTGGTCTGCTGGGTAAACGTAGTCTAACCAGCCCCACTTATCTTCAGTGGTTCCATTGAATAGACCAAAGTAAGCCGCTTGAACTTTTTCAGTGATAGGACCGCGTTTGCCTTCACCTACTGTAATTTTGTCTACGCTGCGAACCGGAACGATTTCCGCCGCTGTGCCTGTCATGAATACTTCATCGGCAAGGTATAGCGCTTCACGAGCAATGTTCTCTTCACGGATCTCATAACCCATGTCTTTTGCTAGTGTCATGATCGAATCACGCGTGATACCCGGCAGAATCGCACTGGTCGCTGGTGGTGTGGATAGCACGCCGTTACGTACCACAAAGATGTTCTCACCAGCCCCTTCAGAAAGGTAACCATCAACACTCAGTGCGATGCCTTCATCGTAACCATGACGGCGAGCTTCGCCACCAACTAATAGTGAAGATAGGTAGTTACCACCGGCTTTTGCTGCGGTTGGGATCGTGTTTGGAGCGGCACGGTTCCAGCTAGAAATCATTGCATCAACGCCGTTTTCTAGTGCTTCTTCGCCTAGGTAAGACCCCCAAGGGAAAGCAGCGATGATCAGTTCCATCTCAGTATTTTCTGGCGGGCAGACACCCAAACCAACGTTACCTACGAAACCTAGAGGGCGGATGTACGCTGACTCTAGCTTATTTTGGCGTAGCGTTTCGCGAGTCGCTTCCATAATTTCTTCCTCAGTGTAAGGAATAGGGAAGCGATAGATTTTTGCTGAGTCTTTTAGGCGCTTAGCATGTTCAGGGTGACGGAAGATAACCGGCCCTTTTGGTGTGTTGTAACAACGAACACCTTCAAACACAGAAGTACCGTAGTGCATTGCGTGAGTCAGGACGTGAACGTTCGCCTCTGCCCAAGGAACCATCTCACCGTTAAACCAAATATAGTCTGCTGTTTTAGCTGTCATGTTTGCGGTTCCTTATGCGTTTATCTTTTGTTGTAAGTTGTTGTTTGGCAGTTCATTACGGCTGATCGAGATAACGTCAACGGTACGTACATCCCACAGCTTTTCGATTTGGTTTACCAAGAACGAGATCGGACGGTCACTGTCTACGATGATCTCAACACTCGCCACTTTGCTTTCGTGGTTTTGAGTGCCCGCAACTTGCTTAACAATGAAGCCACGGTGGCGGATAACACGAAGAACACGCTCTAGTAGTACAGGCTTATCATCGGCTTTGATGTCTAATAGGTATCTTTTCATGTTATGTGTTCTCCAACATCTCACTGTTTGAAGCACCTGGCGGTACTAGTGGCCATACGTTTTCTTCTTCATCGATAAGAACATGAAGTAGGTAAGCGGTTTTGCTCTCTAGCATCTCTTTCAATGCTGGTTCTACTTCTTCTTTACGAGTGATGGTTTTGCCCGGGATATCGAACGCTTTCGCGAGCATCACGAAATCAGGGTTGTCATCTAAGATAGTTTCACTGTGGCGGCCATCAAAGAACAGCGATTGCCATTGGCGAACCATGCCCAAACGAGAGTTATTAAGCAGTACCATCTTCACTGGGATCTGACGACGCTTCAATGTGCCAAGCTCTTGAATGTTCATCATGAACGAGCCGTCACCAGAGATAAGTATAGATTGGTCGTCAGGACGCCCAACCGATGCACCCATTGCAGCTGGCAAGCCAAAGCCCATGGTGCCTAAACCGGCAGAGGTAATGAAGTTCTGTGGATCGCGAGGCTGAATGTGCTGAGCTGCCCACATTTGGTGTTGGCCCACATCAGTCGATACGATAGAGCTTGCTGGCATCATGTCTGACAGTTGCTTCAACAGCAGTGGAGCAAAAATCAGATCACCAGGGTGGTCGTAACGCCATTTGAATGAGCTACGAAGACCTTCAGAGTGATGAACCCAAGAGGAGATGTCTTGGCTTAGCTCTAGTTGAGGCATGATCTTGTTGATGTCACCGCGAATTGGCGCATTGGCAAGACGCAGTTTGCTGAACTCAGCGGCATCGATATCGATATGGATAACCTTCGCGTGTGGCGCAAAAGTATCGAGTTTGCCTGTTACTCGGTCATCAAAACGGGCACCGACAACAATCAGTAGGTCACTCTCTTGAACTACAAGGTTAGCGGCTTTAGTGCCGTGCATACCCAGCATGCCAAGGTAGTGTGGGTCATCACGTTCGATAGTTCCCAAGCCTTTTAGTGTGCTTACGGCTGGCATTGGGTTAAGGCGTAAAAACTCACGAACCGCATCGGTTGCTTTAGCAAGTTGAACACCACCACCTACGTATAAAACAGGACGGGTTGCTTGAGATAAGAAGTACTGCGCCTGTTCAATGGCATCAGTTGTTGAAACAGGAATTGCGGGTGGAGTAAATTCAGGAAGAGAGTTAACTGGAGCTTCAGCCAGTTGAACATCTTTAGCGATATCGACGATAACCGGGCCAGGACGACCAGACTTCGCAACCACAAACGCTTCAGCGAGGGTTGGAGCAAGATCTTCAATATCAGTCACTAGGTAGCTGTGTTTAGTACATGACAGAGACATACCAATCACATCCATTTCTTGGAATGCATCGGTACCAATGTGGGAACTTGCAACCTGACCTGTGATTGCAACCATTGGGATAGAGTCCATAAAGGCATCAGCAAGGCCAGTGACTAGGTTGGTTGCACCTGGGCCAGACGTTGCCATACAAACAGCGACATCTTGTGTTGCTCGAGCCATGCCGATCGCGGCCATAGCAGCGCCTTGCTCATGGCGACATAGGATATGTTCAACCCCGCCGTCATAGAGTGCATCGTAGATTGGCATGATGGCACCACCTGGGTAACCAAATACGGTCTCAATTCCTTGTTGCTTGAGTGCGGATACGACTAGTTCTGCGCCTTTCATCGGAATTCTCCCGTATTACCTTTATTTTGGTAACTGTTTCCTTTGTCTCTGCACATCTTGTGCTCCCATTCTTCCTGTAAATCGGCAAAGCCGAAAATGCTCAAAAATATAAAAATCGAATGTTTAAATTAGAAAAAACCCCCGGACTTGTCAGTGCGGGGGTTTTTTCTAATTCGTGGTTACTTTCTTCCCACTCGCCCCCGCGCAGTCTTAATAATGACTACGATAATCAGGTTAATCAGTGCGTAAATGCGAGCGTTAAAAATCATAATATTCGAGTTTTCTCGTTTATTGTCTTCAGTAAATTTCTACATCTCTAGTGTTATCACACAAATCTGCCGCATGACAAGGAAAATGTCATTCTTTTTTCACATTAAAACACCATTCCACCAAGCTATATAACAACCTTATAGCTTTGGTGAGCAACGAATATCCAGAGCGAATACTTTTAAATCAAAGACAAAGGAAAGTTATGGGACTCGCGATAATTCATAGTCGAGCTAGTGTGGGTGTAGAGGCGCCAGAAGTGACCGTTGAGGTGCATATAAGCAACGGAATGCCTGGTTTTACGCTGGTAGGTCTACCTGAAACAACGGTCAAGGAATCTAAAGATCGAGTGAGAAGCGCGATCATCAATTCCCGCTTTGAGTTTCCATCCAAAAGAATCACGGTCAACCTCGCCCCTGCCGATTTACCCAAGGAAGGAGGTCGTTTCGACCTGCCAATCGCGCTTGGGATTTTAGTGGCATCGGATCAGCTACCGACATCAAAAATAGCTCAGCATGAATTCATCGGTGAGTTGGCGTTGTCAGGAGAGTTGCGTTCAGTAAAGGGCGTGTTGCCAGCGACGTTAGCCGCCGATAGCGTCGAACGATGCTTAGTTGTCCCACATCATAACGGCGATCAGGCTGCGTTGGTGGGCAAGGGAGCTCATAAATCAGCGCAAACCTTGTTGGAGGTTTGTGCTGACATGTGTGGACAGACTCAGCTTGGCCTATATAGAACGGAACATCATCAGGCTGATGTTTCAGTGCTTCGCGACCTACAAGATATTATCGGCCAACAACAAGGCAAGCGAGCTCTGGAGATAGCAGCCGCTGGAAATCACAACTTACTTTTCCTTGGCCCTCCAGGAACTGGCAAGACTATGTTGGCGTCTCGTCTGCGTGATTTGTTACCTGAAATGAGTGATGACGAGGCGATGGAAACTGCATCGGTCGCTTCGTTAACGCAGCAAGAGATCAATCAGTACAACTGGAAGCAACGACCTTTTCGATCCCCTCACCATTCAAGCTCAATGGCGGCATTGGTGGGAGGAGGCTCAGTGCCTCGCCCCGGAGAGATCTCTTTGGCGCATAACGGCTTATTGTTCTTGGATGAGATGCCAGAGTTTGAGCGTAAGGTGCTCGATTCATTACGTGAGCCACTAGAGTCGGGCGAGATTATTATCTCCCGTGCAGCGGGCAAGACGCGTTTCCCTGCGCGCTTTCAGTTGGTCGGTGCACTCAACCCAAGTCCAACAGGTTACTACGAAGGTAATCAAGCGCGGGCTAACCCACAGATAATCTTGCGCTATCTCAACCGTTTATCTGGCCCCTTGCTAGATAGGTTCGATATGTCATTGGAGATACCTCTATTGCCCAAGGGAATGTTGGCCGAAGGAGGTGACCGAGGTGAAACCACCCAAGTCGTAAAGCACAGGGTCAAACAGGCTCGTCAAACCATGTTATCTCGCAACCATAAATCAAATGCTTTACTCGGCAGTCGAGAAATTGAGAAGTATTGCCCACTGCGACGTGAAGATGCGGAGTTTCTTGAGACAGCACTCCATCGATTGGGGCTGTCGATTCGTGCCTATCACCGAATCATTAAGGTAGCGCGAACCATTGCTGACCTTGACGGTAACGAGCAGATAGAAAAGAAACACCTATCGGAAGCGCTGGGCTATCGAGCGATGGACCGATTGTTGAAGCAACTCACGGCTCAAGCTGTGTAGTAGTAAATAGAAAGCCTGCTTGTGTGCAGGCTTTAGTTTGATAATTTATTGGCGCTGGCTGGAGTTAGAACTTGTAGTTCAGACCGAGTGATACGATGTATTGAGACTCATCATAGAAGGTAATGTTCGAGTCACTAGTACCGTAGCCTGCAAGAGAAACAAACGACCAGTTTTCCCAATCCATGAATTGATCATATTCATACGCGGCGAATAGATTGATGTTATCGTCACTGCGTTTCTTTTGGAAAGTAATGCTGCTCGCATCGTAAGAGCGTTGGTTGTAACCCGCCGTTAGTGCGTATTGATGACGTCCCATGCCGCCAAATAAGCTTACCTCACCGCCAAACTGTTCATAAGAGGCAGCTTTGCCATCCGCAGAACTTGATTGGTAGATCAGTGACGGTACTAACATCATGGTACGACTGATTGGCTGACGATATTGACCTTTCAGGTAGAAAGTATCGGCGTCGCGTTTTAGCGCGTCTTCAACTCGATCATCTTTCACATCTTTGGTGGCGTAGGCCATGTCTAAAGAGAAAGCAGAGCCAGCGATGCTCTCTAGTGTTAAACGAAAGGCATTACCCGTCTCGTCGGTTTTGCTGCGAGCTGACGTCGTGTTGTACGGATCGGCCCAAGTCTCGCCAGACATAATAGTTGGCAGAATCGAAGCATCGATGGTCATGCCTGACTCTAGTTGGTATTTATAACCAACCTCAAGCACAACAGTACCCGTCGCCACATCATCACGCGCGGTACCTGTGTAAACCTGATGGTTCAGCTTTTCACCAAAGGTGTAAGCAATGCTACCGAGAGGCGCAACTAAAAACGAGCTCTCAGACGAAGCTTTCTGGTTAGTCGATGAGATCTTACTGTCAGCGTCGGTATTAAAATTTGAGGTTGAAGAAGTGACACCGGCGTTGATAGATATCTCACCACTGAAACCTGGCTCATCAGCAAGCTTGGCTAACGCGGGCGCAGCGGCAACGCTTAACGCCAATAACGTATATTTGATTTTCATTCAGAGGCTCCTTGCCCCAGTGATTGGTAGCAATAAATAGCTGTTAATAAAAGATTATAGAAAACAACAGAATATAAAGGTTAATTGGATAAATGGGAAACCGAACAGCATCCCAAGATGGTGTCTCTTGCAAGAAGTCATTAAAAAGCGTCAGGTACAAAAAAGGAAGCCGAAGCTCCCTTATTTTGTATTTTTGATTGTTTTTTTACTTTTTCAGTAAGAAGTTAACCAATTCAAAGTACTCGTCTAGGCTGCTGATGCCTTGCGCTTCTACTAAGTAACGGTTGTTAACTACAACAGCAGGTACACCAGAAAGGCCGCTGTCTTTGAATGCTTTGTCGAAGCGGCGAACCATAGAGTCGACCGCAAAGCCGTTGTATGCCGCATCGAATTTCTTAGCATCAACGCCTTCGTCTAGGAAGATTTGACGCAATTCTGCTTCATCGCGTGGTGGCTTGTTCATGGTGTGGATGCGGTTAAACATCACTGGCACCATTTTATCTTCAACTTTCAGGGCAATCATGGTTGCGTAAGCTTTGCTCATTGGCAGACCCATGTTGCCACCCATGAATGAAACATGGTTCTTCTGTAGCTTAGCGTCTTTTGGTAGCTGTTGTTTTAGCTGCTGGATGATTGGTTCAAAGCTATTACAGTGTGGGCAGTAGAAAGAGAAGAACTCTGTCACCATTGGTTTTTTTGATGCTTCTAGATCGAGAACTTTGTAGTGTTCACCTTCGTTAAATTTCGCAGCGTGAGCTGAAAGGCTCAACATGATCAATGAGAAAAATGCGAATAGCTTTTTCATTTATCCAATCTCCATTATGTTTGAATTTTTATCTAGTTGTGTTGCGATTGCTGTTACCACTGAGGCATTAACGAAAGTGGTGGCTCTTGCAGGGTAGCAATTTGCTCTTTACAAGCAAGTACTTGTTGCTCCCAATATTTTGGATCATTAAACCATGGGAAGGCTAGAGGAAATGCAGGATCGTGCCATCGTTTCGCCAACCATGCCATGTAATGCACCATACGTAGACCGCGTAGTGGTTCGATTAGTTTCAGTTGTGCGGTATTAAAATCGCAAAACTCTTGGTAACTCTCTAGCAAAATATCCAGTTGCATCAGCTTATCTTGGCGCTCGCCATTGAGCAGCATCCACAGATCTTGTATCGCAGGGCCGTTACGTGCGTCATCAAGATCGACGAACATTGGCCCATCGCGCCACAAAATATTGCCAGGGTGGCAGTCACCGTGCAGGCGGATATTCTCAATGTTGCTCGGCCACTGGCTCTCTAGCTCTTTGATCAGAAGGTCAACGTCATTGAAGAAGGCATTTTCTAGGTGCGTCGGGATAAACTGAGAGTTCTCTAGAATCTTACGTGGCTGATAAAGGTATTCATCTAAGCTGATGGTCGGGCGATGCTGGAATGTTCTTCCCGCGCTGGCTTTATGAATACGACCAAGAAAGCGTCCTACGCCTTCCAATTGATCTAGATTGTCAACTTCATACTGTCTGCCGCCAACACTTTCAAATAGTGCAAATAGGTAGCCTTGGTATTCATGTAAGGTTGCACCGTTGATTCGCATTGGAGGCGCAATCGGCATCTCTTGTTCGATAAGCTCGAGTGCGAAGTCATGCTCTTCTTGGATCTGTGCCTTGTTCCAGCGTTGTGGACGGTAAAACTTAACGACGTAGCGCTTACGGTCTTCATCGGTGAACTGATAGACACGGTTTTCGTAACTGTTGAGAGCGAGAAGCCCGGATTCAGCGCGAACTCCGATGCTCTCCAGTGCGTACCACATGAAGTCAGGAGTCAGGTTATCAAAGTTAAAGGCTTGCATCGTCATAGAATAAAAAAGGCTCATTACTGAGCCTTTTTCCATTTATTGGGTTGTTATACCAAGCACTACGGTGCGGGTATCAGAGCTTCTTGATAAAGCGGCTTTCGACTTCCATCGTAAACTCTTCATTATCCGAGAGTATAAACTGAATTGTCGAAACTGGTGAGCTCAGTTTTTCTGGGTCGGCGCCCAAACTGATAGGTAGGTTCAAAACCTCGCCTGGATCGACAGTAATCGTCTGTTTACCATACCAGATAGAATCGGGCAGTCCGCTAACATCGAGTTTGTACTCTTGCTCTTGTTGAGTCTTGTTGATCACTTTCAAGGTGTAGGTGTTTTCAACCAACCCTTGGTTATTGACTCTAAACAGTTGGTTTCGGTCACGCAGAACACTTAGGCCGGCAGGATCAACGCTCGCGATTTGGGCGAAGAACAAGCCCAGCATCACGATCAAGATAGCGCCATAGCCCAACAGCTTGGGACGCATTACCTTGGTCGAGTGACCTTCAAGTCTGTGCTCGGTGGTGTAATTGATCAGGCCTTTCTCATAGCCCATACGCTCCATCGTGTTGTCACAGGCATCAATACACGCGCCGCAGTTAATACACTCGTATTGCAGGCCGTCACGGATATCGATACCCGTAGGGCACACTTGTACACACAGATTACAGTCAATACAGTCGCCTAGACTAAGCTCTTTTGGATCGGCTTTACGAGAGCGAGGGCCACGGCTTTCACCACGTTCTGTGTTGTAACCAACGATGAAGGTGTCTTTATCGAACATTGCCGACTGGAAACGCGCGTAAGGACACATGTGCAGACAAACAATTGAACGCATCCAACCCGCATTGGCATAAGTACATCCAGCAAAGAACAGTACCCAAAACACCGGCCAGAAAGACGAGTTAAAGGTAAAGAAGCCAACCACTAACTCTTTGATTGGGATGAAGTAACCAACAAAGGTTAAGCCCGTCGCAATGGCAATCGCCCACCACGCAATGTGTTTGAGGGTTTTTCTGAGGATTAAATTGCTCGTCAGTTTGCCCGAGTCTTGTTTTCTTCGCTTATTGGCAGCGCCTTCTAGCTTCTCTTCGAACCAGATATACATGAAGGTCCAGACGGTTTGTGGGCATAAATAGCCACACCAGACACGGCCTAAGAAGGTGGTTATGAAAAACAGGCCAAACGCGGCAATCATAAATAGGATCGCGAGTAGGGTCAGATCTTGCGGGTATAAGGTGGTGCCAAAGAAGTTGAACTGTTGGCTGCCGATATCGAGCAAGATCGCTTGACGTTCACCAAAGGGAATCCATGGGATAAGCGCAAAAAGTAAAAGTAAGAACCAACCGCCATAGCGACGCAGTTGTTGGAATTTACCTTTGCTTTCTCGAACATAGATTCGGTTACTTGGGTTAAATCGATCTCCATTACCTTTATGTGTTTTCGGGTTAAAGGTTTTAGGAGTCACATCTTTGATATCGATTTTATCCTGACTCATGGACTATCCTTTTTGTGGCTTGTTTGCCCGGTTAAGTCGGGCATGACGACATTACTTGAAAGTATGGTTTAGAGAACCTGTTGAAATTGAGCTTGGTGCATTTGTTGTTATCGCACTCACTCTTATTATTTTAGAAGATTCTTATGGATGGCGATTATAGCGACAATCTTGTTCTCATTTCTTTAACGCTATCAACCTTTAACAACAAAAGTCATAACAGTTGTGACGAAAAAATAGCGAACAGAAACAAAAAAGCGACCTGGTGGTCGCTTTTTAAAATTGAGTGTTTTATCTATACGGCAATTGAGCTCTAAACTAACGGGCGACTAAAGAAGGCCACGTGCTTTTAGAATTGCGGTTTTGAAATCATCTTCTTGGTCTTTTTTCAGGCCCGGGATCATCTCATCTTTTTCGCTGTTGCGCATTTTTAGGTGATAGATAAGAACATCGTCAGTCAGTTCTTCAAGCTTGCCTTGGTAGCCCGCTTCTTTTGATAGCTTAATGATGAACTCTAATAGGTTAAGCTCTTGATCTTTCTGCCACTCAGGCTCCATCAGTTCAAGCAGTTCTTCAATGCGGTGACACTTCATACTTTATTTCTCCACAAATTTTATAATGATTTGTGGCTAAGGTATCAAATCGGGTAGGGAATACCAATGTGTAAACACATTTCAAGATGGGAGCGGGCAAGAAAAAAGCGCAGTAAAAACTGCGCTTTTTGTTAAGCGGCTTTAATCACTTTCGTTGTAGTCGGTGCTAATAAAGCAGTCTTCTCAACTAGAGTCATTGTAGGAGCCAATTTCTTAGCCGTTGGAGCAGCAACAAAGCCACTACGACGACGCATCGCACTACGGTTGGTGTGCGAGAACCTGACAGCTGTTGGGCGCATTAATTTACCTAACGGTCAGGCATATCCATTGCCAATCTAATGGCCTGATTTACCATGAGCTCCACCTCAATTGCTTGAAGCGTCACTCGTCTGGCTTTCGCCAATCCGAAAAATAAATCAGGATAATGATATGCATGCATATCAAGGCTTAGATTATCACTATCTAAGTTATCGATCGACGCCTGAGTGATAAATAGACGATATTAGAGCTAAAATAGTGTGAGCAGTATATTTGAGTTTGAACCTCTTTCAGGCTTAAGATGATGCTTTAAAGGAGGTGCATATGTCGTTCTTAAAGAAAACGTTAGCAAGTTTTGGAATTGGATCTGCCAAGGTGGATTCTGTATTGCAACAGGAAGTGCTTTATCCAGGCAAGAAGGCGAGCATTATTGTGCATGTCTATGGTGGCGCTCAGCCACAAGAGATCGACAATATCGATCTCAACTTGTGCTGTCGTTACGTCAAAGAAATTACTATGAATTCGCAAAGGCAAGAGGGCGGTCAAACACGTCGAATGCACCAGACATACTCGTTGGCTAAATGGAGCCTGCCGTATGCCTTTGTTATTCAGCCGGGTGAAACCCGTGATTTCGAGTGTGAATTTGATGTTCCGTTGAATACCCCAGTGACGATTGGTGATTCAAAAGTATGGCTTGAAACGGGATTAGATATTGCGATGGCGATTGATCCATCGGATAAAGACATCTTAACGGTGCGCCCTGACGCACTCCTCGATGGTATTTTTAACGAGCTTGAAGCTCAAGGGCTGCGTATTCGCCAAGTGGAGTGTGAAGCGGTAGAAGGCTTTGAACTGCCATTTGTACAAGAGTTCGAGTTTGTTCCGACGACGGGTCCTTATCATGGCCGTTGGCGTGAGCTTGAGGTTGTAGCTCATCGTGATGAAACTGAGCTTAAGTTGTGGTTTGAGATAGACCGTAATCGCGATGGTGCAAAAGGCATGTTGGCGAGCTTGTTAGGCATTGGCCAACTGCAGCGTCAATTGAGTGTGCCATTGGATACGTCACCACAAGATGCGGGCAAGATGGTACTTGAGTATCTAGACAACGCATCTTAGTTAGCTCTTTGGTTCTGTAGCTTTAGAGACCTTAGCTTCATCACACCGTTTAGGCGTTATTAATGTCATAAAAGATGTCATAAAAGATGTCATAAAAGATGTCATAAAAATTTAAGCTTACACGTGTAAGCTTAATGTGCAATACTAGGCAAATCGAACATTTACTCTAGTAGGATAATCATGTCTGCATCATCGGCGAGCGAATACAGTGACATCGAAGAACGCGCCAATGCGATAACCCATGGCTTGGGTGTTGTGCTTGGCGTGGTTGGTTTAGTCCTGCTGCTGATTCGCGCGTTTGATTACCAAGCCGACATGTTGACGGTTGCCAGTATGACAATCTATGGCAGCAGCATTATCCTGCTCTTTCTTGCTTCCACGCTTTATCACTCGATCACCACAGAAAAAACCAAGCGTTTACTAAAAACCCTCGATCACTGTGCGATTTATTTACTGATCGCAGGTAGCTACACGCCGTTTTTATTGGTTGGCTTAAGAACCCCATTGGCGATGGGCTTGATGGCGGTTATTTGGGGAATTGCGCTGGTCGGTATCATCATGAAGATTGCCTTCGTTTACCGATTCAAGCGCTTATCGCTGTTCATTTACTTAGCGATGGGCTGGCTATCTTTGATTGTTGTTTATCAATTAGCGATGAACATCGATATAGGTGGTTTGGTGTTGTTAGCGGTTGGCGGGGTGATCTATTCGCTGGGTGTGATTTTCTATGTTGCAAAACGCATCCCTTACAACCATGCAATCTGGCACTTGTTTGTATTGGCGGGTTGCGCTTGCCATTTCTTCGCT
This sequence comes from Vibrio sp. 10N.247.310.98, assembly GCF_041467395.1. Taxonomy (NCBI): domain Bacteria; kingdom Pseudomonadati; phylum Pseudomonadota; class Gammaproteobacteria; order Vibrionales; family Vibrionaceae; genus Vibrio; species Vibrio sp. 10N.247.310.98. Next base: position 63,403 of record NZ_JBFSUL010000020.1, read on the forward strand.
ATCTATCTGTACGTGACTCCGGTTTAGCGAGCCAGTACTTCAGTAATCTCAGCTTTAATCTGATATTCAGGGTGTTGTTCTAGGTCGATCTTGATTAGCTTGCCTTCTTCACCCGTCTTTGGTCGCAAGTATGTGTCAGCCATACGTTTGATTGATTTCCATACAGCAACTTCTTCTTCTGCCAACAACGTACCCTCTGCAGTAAATACGCTGATGTTAAGTGATACTAAAATGACAGCTTGAGTGCCTTGGTTGGTGATGGCTGTCGGAATGATAAGTTCACCACCTTCATAACGACTTGCACCCAGTACAACATCCACTCCTGATTGAGACAGCTGTAAGCTTGGCTTTTTACTATTCACTACAATCGTAGTGCCACGCGTGTTCGTCGTAACTGGGACAGCGACTACGGGTACTGCTGCGACAGGCACGGCGATCTCTGAAGTTGTCGCTACTTCTTCCGCTTGTTTCTGTGCCACGTACTGCCACGTAAAGTCGTCTTTCAGCAGTACTTGTTTTCCATCTTGTAGAGTCACCATTTGGTCGGCGAAGGCTGAACTGCTCAGCAGTGCGCTTGCGATAAGTAGGTATGATTTCATCTCTGTTTCCTTAAATATTCGTGCAATTAGCGTCGCCAGAAGGCTGGGAAGAATAGAACGATCAGCGTCAGTATCTCGAGTCTTCCCATCAACATACCAAGGCTTAATAACCACTTTGCAGCGTCTGGCAGCGGCGCAAAATTCCCGGTTGGACCGATCACACTGCCCATGCCAGGACCAACGTTGGCAACGGCTGTGATAGCGCCAGATATACTAGTCACAGGATCAAGTCCCATCGCACTCAAGCCACCTGCAATTAAGATAATCGTAATAAAGAACATCAAACCAAATGCGACCAGTGAGCGCACAATGTCGTCATTCACTGGGCGTTGGTTATAGCGCTGAACAAAGACACCCGATGGGTGGATCAGCTTCATCATTTGTTTATGAAGCATGGTCATCGCGATCTGGAAGCGGAAGATTTTGATACCGCCAGAGGTTGACCCCGAGCACGCGCCCGCCATCATTAAAAACGCAAACAAGGTAGTCGGTAGTGCGCCCCACGCGGTGAAGTCTTCTAAGCCAAAACCGGTTGTGGTGACGACTGATACTATGTTGAACATCGAAACACGCATTGCATCCATGATGGTGTAGTCATCCCTAACCACCAGCCATGTCGATATTACGGCACTGGTGACCAAAAATAGATACGTGAAACCTCTCACTTGAGCGTCTTTGTAGAGGATTGAGAGCTTTCTACCACGCAGTGCGCTAACAAACAGTAAGAATGGCAGACCACCAAGGAACATGAACAGGGTTCCCACCCAGTGAGCACTGTTAGAGAAGTGGTTCATTGAGCCATCTGAGGTTGAGTAACCACCCGTCGACAGTGTTGTGAAGGCGTGATTGATCGCATCAAAGATGCCCATGCCTGCAAACAGATAGCTAATGATGCACAAGCCAGTCAGAACCAGATAAACCGCCACGATGTTCTTCGCGACCGTTTTCGCTCGTGGGCTGCTTTTATCTGACCAATCGGAGGACTCGGTTTGGAATAGGCGCATACCACCGACGTTAAGCATTGGCAGAACCGCTACCGCCATAACGATGAAGCCGATGCCGCCTAACCATTGCAGTATAGAGCGCCACAACAGAATGCTTGGTGCCATGCTGTCTAAGCCGCTCAATACAGTTGAGCCAGTCGTGGTGATACCAGACATGGTTTCAAAATAGGCGTCGGTGAAGCTGATGTGGTTGATGAAGACAAACGGCAGTGCAGCAAAGGCACTGGCAATCGTCCATACCAGAGAGGTGATCAGGAACATGTCCCGTACCCCAAGTCGGAACTTAGCTGAACGGCCTAAACTCAAGCAGATGAACGCCACTATGTGCGTGATCACTACCGACTGACCAAACTCGAGGAAGCCACCGGTGCCTGTAAAAAAGGCAACCAATGTAGGGATGTACATGAAAAGGGCGAGTTTTGATAACACTAACCCTATCACTAATAATATTGGACGAAAGTTGACCATAGCTTAATAGACCATCGCTTTGTGCCGAAGCTTGTTCTCACAAGAAGAAGGTTGTGAGAACAAGCTTACGAGAACAAGGCTATAAGAAGAACGGGCTCGGTTGGAATAGAGACTCAACATCAGGTACGTATTTCTTGTCCACTAGGAACATAACTACGTGGTCATCTTGTTCGATAACGGTTCTATCGTGCGCGATAAGCACCTCTTCTCCGCGAACAATCGCACCAATCGTGGTACCCGGTGGTAGTTTGATGTCGCCAATAGCTCGGCCAACCACTTTAGATGTGGTTTCGTCACCGTGAGCAATCGCTTCGATCGCTTCAGCAGCGCCGCGACGCAGAGATGATACGTTTACAATATCAGCACGACGAACGTGAGTGAGCAGCGCAGAAATGGTCGCTTGTTGTGGAGAGATAGCAATATCAATCACACCACCCTGAACAAGGTCGACGTAAGCACCACGCTGAATCAGTACCATTACCTTCTTGGCACCCATTCGCTTAGCCAGCATCGCTGACATGATGTTGGTTTCATCTTCATTGGTTAGGGCAATGAACACGTCCACTTGATCGATGTTCTCTTCGGTCAGCAGCTCTTGGTCTGCGGCATCACCACAGAAGACGATGGTGTTTTCTAATTCTTCAGACAACTTCTCGGCACGAGTGTAACTGCGCTCAATAAGTTTGATGCTGTAGCTCTGTTCAAGGCGTTTAGCCAAGCTTGCACCAATGTTACCACCACCGACAATCATGATGCGGCGGTACGGTTTCTCTAGGCGTTGCAGTTCACTCATTACTGAGCGGATATGGTTACTTGCCGCCACAAAGAACACTTCATCATCGGCTTCAATGATGGTGGTGCCTTGTGGGCGAATAGGGCGACCTTGACGGAAGATAGCCGCAACACGCGTATCGATGTGCGGCATGTGCTCACGCAAAGCAGATAGGGCGTTACCGACCAGTGGACCACCGTAGTAGGCTTTTACTGCTACTAGGCTAACCTTCTGTTCAGCAAAGCTCACAACCTGCAGTGCGCCTGGGTATTGAATCAGGCGCTCGATGTAGCTGGTCACTAGCTCTTCGGGTGCGATCAGGTGATCGACTGGGATGGCACCTGATTTGAATAACGCTTCTTTCTCTTCTAGGTATTGAGGAGAGCGAATACGAGCAATTCGGTTCGGCGTATTGAAAAGAGAGAAAGCAACCTGACACGCAGCCATGTTGGTTTCATCCATGTTGGTTACGGCAACCAACATGTCGGCATCTTGCGCACCCGCTTCACGTAGTGTGTTTGGGTGGCTGGCATAACCGTTTACAACCCTAAGGTCGTACTTATCCTGAAGTTCACGAAGTCGGTCAGCATTACGGTCGACAATGGTGATGTCGTTGTTTTCACCAACCAGGTTTTCAGCAAGGGTACCGCCAACTTGTCCAGCACCTAGGATAATGATCTTCATAGCCTTTCTCTTTTCTTTACCGTGGTAATTCTAGTTATCTAACTTTATTTTGATAATGCACTAGAAAGAAACAGCGGCTAAGAAATAAATTCTTAGCCGCTGTTAGTTGTTATGCCTGTTTTACTAGAACTGCGTAGTAGAAGCCATCCATATCTTCTTCTCCAGGTAGTATTTGACGACCCGGATTTTCGATATCAGACCCAACCAACGTAGCGTTCTCAGTGCGTGCTAGGAATGCTTTCACTTGCAGCACGTTTTCTTGCGGCGTGATAGAACAAGTCGCATAAACCATGGTGCCGCCTTCTTTCAGCTGACGCCACATTGCATCCATAATCTCGCTTTGCAGTTCAGCCAGCGCATCAATGTCAGACGCACGACGTAGCCACTTGATATCAGGGTGACGGCGAATTACGCCAGTCGCTGAACAAGGCGCATCAAGCAGGATACGGTCGAACTTATCACCCATCCACCACTCTTCAGGGTAGCGAGCATCACCACAAATTACGTCGGCACGCAGTTGTAGACGCTCAAGGTTATCGTAAACACGGTCTAGGCGTTTAATGTCGCAGTCAATCGCAACCACTTCAGTGTCTTGAGTGTGCTCAAGAATGTGTGCCGTTTTACCACCTGGCGCAGCACAACAATCTAAGATCAGCTCACCATCTTTTGGTGTTAGGTAGTCAACCGAAAGCTGAGCGGCTGCGTCTTGCACTGATACCCAACCTCTGTCGAAGCCAGGAAGCAAAGTAACATCACAAGGTGCAGCTAATTTTATGGCATCGGCTGCTTCTGGGTGCAATGTGTATTCAATGTTTTCGTTTTTAAGCAGTTCTACATACTCGTCACGAGTGTGGTGTTGGCGGTTAACGCGCAGCCACATTGGTGCCTTACTGTTGTTTGCTTCAACCAGTTGCTCCCATTGATCTGGGTAGCTCTCTTGAAGCATTTTTAGAATCCAGCTTGGGTGGCCGTATTTGCCTGCATTGTGACTAACGGCTTTCTCGTCCAGTTCTTCTTGGTCACGTAGGTAGCTACGTAGCACAGCGTTGATCAAACCACTCAGGCTTGGACCACGCAGTGTTTTAGTGCCCTCAACCGTTTCAGCAACCGCGGCATGCGAAGGGATACGCATGAAGCTTAGTTGGTAAATGCCCACCAAGATTAGGTGGTGGAATACACGCTTTTTACCTTTAAGCGGGTTTTCCATCAGTTCGTTAGCGATTGACTCTAAACGAGGCAGGTAACGAAGTGCGCCGTAGCAAATCTCTTGCAGTAGAGCATGGTCTCGTGGACGGATCGTTTTTTGAGCCGCAGGGAGAGCGTGTGACAGAGAGTGGCCTTTATCGACAACTTGGAATAGGACATTTGCAGCAGCAGCGCGAACATTCATGAGGGGTACCGAATATTTATTTGAATACATGAGGGCATCTCTGCCCTCGTAAAGGTTTTCTAAGCTGCGTAATTAGCAGCTTTAAAAGCGGATTAAGAAAGTTGTGTACCAACTTCAAACCAGATTGCACGTGAGTTCAAGATATCCTGAACTGACATGGCTTTTTTACCTGGAACTTGCAGTTGTTCAAGAACAAGTACGCCTTGCCCTGTCGCAACATAGATACCAGTTTTATCCGCTTGCAGAATGGTACCTGCAGGCTTATCAGAAGTTTGCTCTGCCACACGGCTTTGCCATACTTTAATGCTGTTCTCAGCAGCTTCAAAGTGACTCATTGGCCATGGGTTGAAGGCACGAACGCAGCGCTCAATATGCGCAGCTTCATCACTCCAGTTGATACGCGCTTCTTCTTTGCTTAGCTTCTTCGCGTAGTTCGCAAGCTCATCGTCTTGCTTTTCTGCAACTGCTTTGCCAGAAGCGATGTCCGCTAGACATTCAACAAGCGCATCAGGGCCAAGGCCCGCTAATTTCTCGTACATAGATGCGCTAGTATCTGTCGCTTCGATAGGCAGCGTCGCGATACTTAGCATGTCGCCAGTATCTAGGCCGATATCCATCTGCATGATCGTCACGCCTGTCTCTTTATCACCCGCCCAAATAGAGCGTTGAATCGGAGCAGCACCACGCCAGCGCGGTAGGATAGAGCCATGTACGTTGATACAACCTAAGCGAGGCGTATCTAATACAACCTGCGGAAGCAATAAGCCGTAAGCGACAACAACCATGATGTCAGCGTTCAATTCAGCTAGCTCTTGCTTAGCCTCATCTGACTTGAAGTTTTCTGGTTGGTAAACCGGAATATTGTTTTCAAGTGCGATGTTTTTTACTGGGCTCGCAGTGAGTTTTTTACCGCGGCCTGCTGGGCGATCTGGCTGTGTGTAAACAGCAACAACTTCATGCTCCGAAGACAACAACGCCGCCAAGTGACGGGCGGCGAAATCCGGAGTACCTGCAAAGACAATTCTTAAAGACTGACTCAAGGTAGGCTTCCTTCTAATTTAGTAATAGCAGCGGTTATTAACCTTGTTTCTCGTTGAAACGTTTAATCTTCGCTAGCTTATCTTGGATACGTTTACGCTTTAGTGGCGATAGGTAATCAACAAACAACTTGCCTTCTAGGTGGTCAAGTTCGTGCTGAACACAGATAGCCAGAAGGTCGTCAGCGTCGAATGTGAATTCGTTGCCGTCACGGTCTAGTGCTTTAACCGTTACTTCTGCAGCGCGAGGTACTAGAGCTCGAGCGCCTGGTACAGATAGGCAGCCTTCTTCGATTCCATCTTCGCCGCGCTTCTCAGTAATTTCAGGGTTGATAAGCACCATTGGCTCATCACGTGTTTCTGAAATATCGATAACAACGATGCGTTGGTGGAAATCTACTTGCGTTGCCGCAAGGCCGATACCTTCTTCGTCGTACATGGTTTCAATCATGTCATCAACGAACTTTTGAATCTCTGGGGTAACTTCTTTTACCGGTTTCGCCACGGTACGTAGACGATCATCTGGTAATGTTAATACTTGTAATACAGACATATACACTCGAAATATTGAACTGTGCCGAAACAGCTTAAACCTTGTTGGCTCAATTCTAGACATTTTAGAGGTCAAATGACAGCATCCTGAAGGTAATTCTCCAATCAGATGTCATATATTCAGACCAAGGAACCTAGGTCATGCGTCATTTATTGCCTGCTTTATCTCTTATTTGTGCCTCGATTTCGTTCGCCGCTACGGCTGAAAATAGTGAGCAACCTTTAACCATTAAACAGGGCGCACCTGAGGCGTATGTGGTGGTTAAGGGCGATACTTTGTGGGATATCTCTGCGATGTATCTCGATAGTCCATGGTTGTGGCCAAGGTTATGGCAGGTCAATCCAGAGATAGAAAACCCTCATCTCATTTATCCCGGAGATAAACTGTCTTTGGTTTGGATTAATGGCGAGCCTGTATTGAGCCTCAAGCCTGTTATCAAGCTTAGCCCTAAGATTCGTGTCTCTGAGAAGAAAGCAGTACCTACCGTCAATGAAGGGCTGGTTTTGCCATATTTACAGTCTGATCGCTTGGTAGAGCAGCAAGATATCGAATCAGCGCAACGAGTATTAGGTACCAGCGATGGCAAACGCTTCTTATCGGGTGCAGACCGGTTGTTTATCTCAGGTAACCAACAACATCAAAAGTGGGGTATCTACCGCGCAGTTGAAACCTACCAACGGCAGCAACCCCAAGCGAGTATTACCTCTTTGCGACTGGTCGCCACTGCGCGCTTAAAAGAGGTGGATGCTGAGTTCAGCAGCTTGCAGATAGACACTCAGCTGCAAGAGGTACTGCTTAATGACCTTGTGCTACCAGAACTTGGTGTTGATCAGGTGAAGCTCTCTACCACGTTTTATCCTGCACCTAGTGCGGCAGGTCAGTTTGCTAATATCTTGGGCTCATTAGATGGCAGCCAGTACAGCGCGAAGAATCAGGTAGTGGTGATCAACAAAGGTTCACAGGATAACCTTCGCCAAGGTTCTATGTTTACCCTCAGTGAAAGCGGTGCTGTGGTGTTTGGTAAGCAGGGTGAATACAGCTATAAAGAGTCTGCGGCGAGTAATAAAGTGCAGCTACCAAGTACCTCGCTCGGTAGCTTGATGGTCATTCGTCCTTATGAGCATTTTAGCCTCGCGTTGATTACTCAGAGCTCTAAGCCTGTTAGTAATGATATTCTGGCGGTATCGCCTTTGGACCTTGCTTTGACGGAAGAGATTAAGGGTACCGAGTGAATGAGCAACAACTGAGTGCTTGGTTAACTCTAAGTTTTGTTCCGCAATTGGGTGGCAAACGCCTTTCTCGCCTGCTGAGTATCGATTCCCCTTCGAACATTGTTGGCTACTCAAGTCAGCAGCTGCAAGCGATGGGTTTGTCAGCTAAGCAAATATCCTATCTAAGAGAGCAAGCCCCAAGAGAAGTGGAGGCTTGCTTATCATGGCAAGCAAAACAGCCTAACCATCACATTATTACCCCGAATTGCTCATATTATCCCAAACTGCTCAATGAGATTGCCTCTGCGCCCAGTGTTCTTTTCGTTAAAGGTCACGTCGAAAAGCTGATTGAACCTCAAATCGCTATGGTCGGCAGTCGCAATGCCAGTCTTGAAGGGCTGCAGACAGCGAAGTCCTTCGCCAAAGAGTTTGTCCAAAACGGTTTGATTGTCACCAGTGGCTTAGCTTTAGGTATCGATGGCTATGCTCATGATGGTGCTCTGGATAAAGGAGGGGAAACTTTCGCTGTGTTGGGCTCTGGTTTGGATTCTATTTATCCAGCACGACACCGAAATCTAGCGGAGAGGATCTGTGAGAACGGCGCGCTGATTTCAGAGTTTCGCCCAAGTGCTAAACCGAGACCTGAACATTTCCCCCGTCGTAACCGTATTATAAGTGGCTTGTCTTTGGGAACTCTCGTTGTTGAAGCGGCAGAAAAGAGTGGTTCTTTGATTACGGCTCGTTATGCGATGGAGCAAGGTCGAGAAGTGTTTGCGCTTCCCGGTTCTATTCATAGCCCAACCAGCCGCGGAGGTAACAGTCTAATCAAAGCTGGAGCATGTTTAGTGCAAAATGCTCAAGATGTTCTGATTGAAATAAAGAGTCTGTTAAACTGGTCTATAGATCAGCAGCCGAGCTTATTCGAACCTACGCAGAATAAGGGTGAAAATGAACAATTGCCATTTCCACAGCTGTTAGCTAACGTAGGATTAGAGGCGACACCCGTTGATATTTTGGCACAGAGAACCCATATACCTGTGCATGAAGTCATGATGCAGCTTTTAGAGCTTGAGCTCTCAGGGCATGTTGTTGCAGTTTCCGGTGGCTATATTCGAAAGGGGAGAGGCTAAGCTATGATGATGGACATACTGATGTACTTGTTTGAAACCTACATCCATAGCGATTCTGAATTGCAGGTGGATCAAGACGAGCTGGAAGATGAGCTTCTTCGAGCAGGGTTTCACCAAGACGATATTTATAAGGCCCTCCATTGGTTAGAAGATCTTGCGGCACTGCAAGATACCGACAACCAAGCGGCGATTACTATGTGCTCCAATACCTCGATGCGTGTTTATACCAGTCGAGAGATTTCACGTATTAATATGGAGTGTCGAGGTTTCCTACTATTCCTAGAGCAGATCAACGTGCTCACGACAGAGATTCGTGAAATGGTGATTGATCGTGTGATGGGGCTTGAGACAAACGAATTTGAATTGGATGATCTGAAATGGATTATCTTAATGGTGCTATTTAATGTGCCGGGTAATGAAAGTGCTTACACGCAAATGGAAGAGCTGTTGTACACCAAAGAGCAAGGTATCTTGCATTAATACAGGCTTGTCATGAGTAGTAAGATTGATAATCAGCTTTTTTCAGCACATGAACATGCATTAGAGCATGAACCATGTCCACAGTGCGGTGGAGAGCTTCAGCTTCGCCATGGTAAGCACGGCCCATTTTTAGGCTGTAAGCAGTATCCGAGCTGTGATTACATCAAGCCTCTTCATCAAAATGATGGTCATGTGGTGAAAGAGCTGGGCGTGCCGTGTCCTAAATGCCAAAACGAATTGGTATTAAGGCAAGGTCGCTTTGGGATGTTCATTGGTTGTAGTAGTTACCCAACGTGTAATCACATCGAATCTTTGGATCAACCGAAAGAACAACCTGAAGAACAGCCACTTGTTGCCTGCCCTGAGTGTGGTCGAGGTCACTTGGTTGAGCGTAAATCTCGCTATGGCAAAACCTTCTATGCGTGTGATAACTACCCTAAGTGTAAGTTTGCCGTTAATCAGCCACCAGTTATAGGACGCTGTGAAGAGTGCCAGTTCCCACTGTTACTGGAGAAGAAAACGGCCAGTGGTACCAAGAAGCAATGCGCAGATCGCAAGTGTCACCACATTCAATCTCAATAACTCGATATTATAGACACAAAAAAACGGCGCTCACTGAGCGCCGTTTTTGTATCCAATAAACTTTTTATATCAATAAGCCAATGTAGGCTTACTTCATCTGCTCAGCAAACTCATGCACAGCAGGGTAGGCTTGTTTATCAAGAATCTCAGCCAATGAGCACAACGCTCTTTGTAATTCTGCGTTGTAGTCAGCGCTCACGTTAATGTGGCCCATCTTACGACCTGCACGCTTCTCTTTGCCATACCAATGAACATGACAACCACCTTGAGCCAGAATCGCTTCAGGTAGGGTATCTTCACCAAGAATGTTGATCATTGCGGTTGGACGAATCAGTTTAGTGCTGCCTAGTGGCATGCCACATACGGCACGTAGGTGGTTTTCAAACTGACAAGTCTCTGCGCCTTGTTGCGTCCAGTGACCAGAGTTATGAACTCGTGGTGCAATCTCATTAACTAGCAGTGAACCTTGAACATCAAAGAACTCAAGTGCAAGCACGCCAACGTAGTCCAAACGTTCTGCAACTGCGGTGAACATGGTTTTCGCTTGCTCTTGCAGTTCAATGTCATCAATCGCTGTCGATAAGCTCAACACGCCGTCGGTGTGAACATTCTCAGCCAGTGGATACACTTGAACCTCGCCATTGGTATCACGAGCACCAACCAGTGATACTTCGCGGTCAAACGGAACAAACTCTTCAGCCACAATCGCTTGGTTGTCGGTCGCGGTAATGCACTCAGCCATTTCTGCCCAAGTCGCGTCAACATTGTCTAATGTCTTTAAGCGCCATTGGCCCTTGCCGTCGTAGCCGCCAAGTGTGCTCTTCAACACCATTGGTAAGCCAACGTGAGCAATTGCAGCGTCAAAGTCTTCGCGAGAGTTAACCACGTAGTACTTAGCATTCTTCACGTTCGCTTCGTCTAACAGGGCTTTTTCAAGACGACGGTCACCGCCAGCTTTGATTGCTTCTGTTGTCGGTAAGAACTTACCGCTGCGTTCACACACCTCAAGTACATCGTGAGGAATATGTTCGAATTCAGCAGTAATGACGTCCGCACGCTCAATCGCATTTTCTAAGCCGTTACCTAGAATCGCTTGCGTTAATGGGTGAACAATATTTTTGCTGCCAACATCAAAAGCAGAAATTTCAATATTCAGCGGTGCCCCAGCTAGGGACATCATGCGAGCAAGTTGGCCCGCGCCTAACACAAGAACATGCATGGAAATTAGTCCTCTGCAGGGTTTGGATTAGCCAAAACCGTTTCTGTTTGCTCAGAACGGAATGCTTCTACTTTTGCCATTACTTCTTCATTGTGTGTACCAATGATTTGAGCCGCTAGGATGCCTGCATTGGCAGCGCCAGCTTCACCGATAGCCAAAGTACCTACCGCGATACCTTTTGGCATCTGCACGATAGAAAGCAGAGAGTCCATGCCTTTCAGTGCTTTAGACTGAACTGGAACACCCAGAACTGGTACGCTTGTGAAAGCAGCAGCCATGCCCGGAAGGTGCGCTGCACCGCCAGCACCAGCAATAATTACTTTAATACCGCGCTCTTTCGCACTGGTTGCGTAGTCTGCAAGCAACTGAGGTGTGCGGTGAGCAGAAACCACTTTTGTTTCGTACGCCACGCCAAACTGATCCAACATTTCTGCAGCTAGCTTCATTGTTGGCCAATCAGATTTAGAACCCATGATAATACCGACAGTCATCTCAAACTCCTTCAGGTACGATTTAATTAGTGATTAGATATTTTGCGCGCATTATACGGGTAAAATTACTTAAGGAAAACGTTTGCGTCAGTCTAAGTTGTTAATTGATACATTTTATAAACAAATAGCTTTAGTCACAGTGAATGATAATTTGTACACTTAGCGAGTTCGATAACTGACTTAATGAGGCAACCCGTGGATAACTTTCAACATACATTGCAGGCATTACAACAAGGTGAAGTCATTGCTTACCCGACCGAAGGCGTTTTTGGGGTTGGTTGTGATCCTGATAATCCACATGCCATCAAGAAATTACTCGAGTTAAAACAGCGTCCAGTTGAAAAGGGCTTGATCTTGATTGCTGCAAGTTACGAGCAGCTGCTTCCTTATATTGATGAAAGCCAGTTGACGGAAGAACAGTTGGTAACAGTGAAAGCGACATGGCCAGGTCCGGTCACTTGGATTATGCCAACCAGCAGCAAAGTTACTGACTGGGTCAGCGGCCAGTTTGATTCCATCGCGGTACGAGTGACGGATCACCCTTTGGTTCAAAGAATGTGTAATGAGTTCGGCAAGCCGTTAACCTCTACCAGTGCCAACCTGACTGGCGAGCCGCCTTGTATGACGACTGAAGAAGTTCAACAGCAACTGGGTCAACACTTAGTCGCGATTCTAGAAGGCCAAACGGGTGGCCGTGAGAAGCCAAGCGAAATTAGAGATGCAAAAACGTCGAAAATATTAAGACAGGGTTAAACCCTGCAAAGGAAGTAAGATGTCAGCAATTGATAAAGAAGCAGTAAAGCAGTTTTTACTGAGCCTACAAGATTCGATTTGCCAGCAGCTTGAGCAAGCTGATGGTGTAGCGTTGTTTGAAGAAGATGCATGGGAGCGAGAACCTGGCGATCGTCTAGGTGGCGGTGGTCGTACTCGCGTGATGACCAATGGTGCTTTATTTGAACAGGGTGGAGTTAACTTCTCTCACGTCGCTGGTAAAGCAATGCCTGCCTCTGCAACCGCTCACCGTCCTGAGTTAGCCGGACGTAAGTTTGAGGCGATGGGGGTTTCATTAGTTATCCACCCTAAAAACCCATATATCCCAACCTCACACGCGAACGTTCGATTCTTCATTGCGGAAAAAGAAGGGGAAGACCCGATTTGGTGGTTTGGTGGTGGTTTTGACTTAACGCCATTTTATCCTGTCGACGAAGACTGCCAATCTTGGCATCAAACAGCCAAAGATCTTTGTGCGCCATTTGGTGATGATGTTTATCAAGAGCACAAAGAATGGTGTGATAAGTACTTCTATCTGCCTCACCGAGACGAAACACGTGGTGTGGGTGGTCTGTTCTTTGATGATCTTAACGAGTGGGGCTTTGAAAAGAGCTTTGCTTATATGCAGGCGGTTGGTGAAGGTTTTGCAGCCGCATACTTACCAATTGTAGAACGACGCAAACAGACGCCTTATGGTGAGCGCGAGCGTGATTTCCAACTTTATCGTCGTGGTCGCTATGTTGAATTTAACTTAGTGTATGATCGTGGCACCCTATTTGGTTTACAAAGCGGCGGTCGAACAGAGTCTATATTAATGTCGATGCCGCCATTGGCTCGCTGGGAATACCGCTACGAACCACAAGCGGGTTCACCAGAAGCTCTGCTTTATAGCGACTACCTAAAGCCTCGAGTTTGGTAGTTCTTCCTTCCTTATAGGGATAGTGATAGGGTCATCTATATAGATGACCTTTTTTATTTCTGTTAGGTAAGGATATGACACAGCAAGTAGATCGTTATGCCGTTTTCGGTAACCCTATTGGGCAAAGCAAATCGCCATTCATTCACACATTATTTGCTCGCCAAACCAGCCAACAACTTACCTATACAGCATTACAGCCAGAGCATGGTGAATTTATCACTGCTGCCAAAGCCTTTTTCAGTGAAGGTGGTCGAGGATGTAATGTCACAGCGCCTTTTAAAGAAGATGCCTATCAGTTTGCCAATCGCCTAACTGAGAGGGCTGAACTGGCCGGTGCCGTAAATACCCTAAAGAAGTTAGATGATGGAGAGATCATTGGTGATAACACCGATGGTGAGGGCTTAGTTCAAGACTTGCTTCAACATCAAGTTGCGTTAAAAGGAACTCGCGTTCTTCTTCTTGGCGCTGGTGGTGCTGCGAGAGGAGTGATTCAACCTCTTCTCGACCAAAAACCGCAGCAGTTGGTGATTGCTAACCGAACCAGTTCAAAGGCAGAACTATTGGCTGAGATGTTTTCTTCACATGGAAACATCAAAGGAGTGGGGTTAAGCGATGTTAATGAAGGGTTTGATGTCATCATTAACTCGACCTCGTCTGGTTTAAGTGGTCAGCTTCCTGAAGTGTCTGAGGTGATTTTCAATTCTACTAGCGCCGTTTATGACATGGTTTATGGAGCTGGAACGACGGTATTCAATCAATGGGCATTAGATAATGGTGTTCATGCTGCTTATGATGGTTTGGGTATGCTAGTGGGGCAGGCAGCAGAAAGCTTTATGCTTTGGCGTGGTCTTCGTCCGGGAACAAAACAGATTTTAAGAGAATTACGTAAAAACCTAGAGATGTAATGAGGTGTTTATAAAAAATGAATCAATCAATTCTATTTCCTGATATCCAAGATTGGGATGAAGAGAGCCGAACAATCACGTTCCCAGCACAACAGTCGGGCGCATTGATTGAATGTGTCATGTCTATTGAGGAATTATCACAATTGGCAGGAAGAGATATAGAAGAAGGCGATCAAGCTTTAGTTATCTTTTCAGAGTTACGTTTCGATATTGAAGAGCTAGCGGAAGAGTTAATAGAAGAAGAGGAGTATGACTCCTCTAATCGGATTCAGATCAAAGCGCTTTAGACTGGAAGTACAGAGTCTAGATAGTCATTTTTATTCTGAACATAGTTGTCTGCAGACTTCTGTAAAAAGGCACGTTCTTTATCATTTAATGGGCGTGCTTGTTTTACTGGGCTTCCTACATAGAGATAACCACTTTCAAGTACTTTGTTTGGTGGCACCAAGCTACCAGCACCAATCATCACTTCTTTTTGGATAATCACGCCATCCAACACGATCGCTCCCATACCCACAAGTACACGATCTTCAATGGTGCAGCCATGCAGCATTACTTTATGTCCGATAGTGACATCATTACCTATTAATAGAGGATAACCCTCAGGGTTTTCTGCATTCTTATGGGTGACGTGCAAGACACTACCATCTTGGATATTCGTTCTCTCTCCGATATAAATGTGGTTCACATCTCCTCGAGCTGCAACCAAAGGCCACACGCTAGAGTCATTACCGATTTTGATATCACCAACCAGTACTGAACTTGTATCTATATAGACACCTTGCCCAATCTGAGGGGATATTCCTTTATAACTGCGTATTGAACTCATAAATCCTCCTTTATATAGGCACCTTAAGCTCTTAATTAAGGGGAATACTAGTGAAAATGGAGTGTTTTGAACAAAAAACGCTCGAACAATCAAAAAAGTAAGAAAAACTTCAAAAAGGGCTTGCCAGTATGATCGAAATCTCTATAATGCCACCTCGCTGACACGGGATGGCTTCAACAGAAACCAAAACGAATCAGCAGGTCAAATTAGCCAAGCT
>NZ_JBFSUL010000021.1:0-77994 GCF_041467395.1 Vibrio sp. 10N.247.310.98
TTCGAACCTCCGACCGCCTGGTTCGTAGCCAGGTACTCTATCCAGCTGAGCTAAGGACGCACGGTGTTCATTCATTAAGAATGAAGTTGTGAAATATATCACATTCTTCTTGCTACGAAGAAAAAAAAAGGCCATCGGCCTGTAATGAATGGCGGTGAGGGAGGGATTCGAACCCTCGATGCAGCTACAAACCACATACTCCCTTAGCAGGGGAGCGCCTTCGGCCACTCGGCCACCTCACCTAATTCATTATTCTCAAATCACTTACAAGTAAGAGAAAAGAGAATGGCGCGTCCTGGAGGATTCGAACCTCCGACCGCCTGGTTCGTAGCCAGGTACTCTATCCAGCTGAGCTAAGGACGCACATTTACATTGTCTAAATTGCTAATTTTAGACTCGCAAGAAATGGCGGTGAGGGAGGGATTCGAACCCTCGATGCAGCTACAAACCACATACTCCCTTAGCAGGGGAGCGCCTTCGGCCTCTCGGCCACCTCACCGTCTTGCGGAGGCACATATTACGTTTTACCGAAAATATGTCAAACACTTTATTGAAAAAAATTGGACAAAAACACTCAACCGTTTGCTATTTAATCAAAGCGCTTGCAAATTGAACTTATAAGATTCAAATCGCGCTTTTTCCCTTAAAAATTAAGGTGAAAGATTGGCAATAATAAACAGCCGAAAACAATTATCTAATTTCTCCAGCAGCAAGTGCTACCGCTGATGGCACAATACTACGGGATGCGTATTTTCGCCATAGGGGAAGCGAATAAATCTTGAGTTTTGCCAAACAAAATACAGAGCAACAGTTCTGTTCAACCTTGTCTGTATCTCGCAGCATCACAAAGCATTCACTTCACCACTTTGAGACCGATCCGTTATCCAACCCATCTATGTCCCAATCAGTGTTTCGGTTCCCCAAGATCAAAAAAGGCTAGCAACAATGCTAGCCTCTTCTCTACGCAAAAGTATTAGTAGTTGCCAGATGCAACGTTACCATTACCTTTTTCAGCTTGAATGCGCATGTAGATCTCTTCACGGTGAACAGATACTTCTTTAGGTGCGTTAACACCGATACGTACTTGGTTACCTTTAACGCCTAGTACAGTAACTGTTACTTCATCACCAATCATCAGTGTTTCGCCAACGCGGCGAGTCAAAATTAGCATTCTTTGCTCCTTGAGTAATCTCTAAATTTATCTAGCTACGAGAGCATTATCCAACAAAAGTTATATTTTCGTAAACTATCGATTGAGTTTATTTAACCAAAATGCACTTCTTTTTTAGGATAACCCTGTGTTTCACGCGCTACGATGTATGCATTGTGTAATATGTTAGCAGCCATATCGACTTGCGTTGGTGATATCACCAAAGTTAAAGACTGCTGCTGCAATAAGTGATGCTGTACATCAATTTCGCCTTCAGACAACAATCCATGTGAACTGACCACAATTTCTTGTGTTCGGCTTCCTACCACAGTTAACAAACTAACCTGTTCACTATTACGGATTTTCTCAGCAAAAACTAGTTTTAATTTGGCACTTATGTCTTGTTTAATAATGAGTGCTGCCCGTTCTGTTTCCTCGATCACACTACAGACTTCGATCCCCAACAGTTGGCAATGTGAAATGAAAGACGGTAAATCTTCATTCAAACACTCGATACGCACCATATCTCTTTGGATGGCGATGCCAGCAATATCATTCAAACACTGATTACCCGCGATCAATGTGCCCTCGCCTTGTTCAAAGCTTGAAAGCACTCGCAATGGCACGTTGTGCTGCCATGCATACTGAACACAAGGAAGGTGCAATACCTTAGCGCCTCGGCGAGCCATCTCTTCCATAGAAGGAAAGTCTAAAGTATCTAATTTCTGAGATTGTTTTACGACTCTAGGGTCACAAGAGTAAACACCATCTACATCAGTATAGATCTGGCATTCTTTCGCCTGCAAGGCACCTGCAAGCGCGACCGCTGTAGTATCTGAACCACCGCGGCCTAATGTCGTGATATCACCTTTCGCATTGAATCCTTGAAAGCCTGCAACAATAACAATCTGGTTGTCATCTAGCAGAGCTTGAATCGGAGCAGTATCAATACGCTCAATCGCTGCATTATTATGATTAGAATCCGTGTGTATCTTGGCTTGATAGCCAGTCATCGATGTCGCTTCATAACCTAACTTGTGTAACGTCATTGCTAACAAGGCCATGGAAACTTGCTCGCCAGCCGTTAACAACACATCCAGTTCTCTAGCGTTTGGTACGCTATCAACTTGCGTGGCTAAATTAACTAACCGATTTGTTTCACCAGACATAGCAGAAACGACAACCACGATCTGGTTCCCTTCATTTTTCGCTTCAATGATTTTTTCTGCTACATGATGGATTCGTTCAATTGAACCCACCGACGTTCCACCAAATTTCTGCACGATAAGAGGCATTTTCACCCGTCCTCACCTTCCCAAGACCAATGTCTATATATGACAAAAAAACACATACTCCGCGTCAGGGCGAAGCAATAAAAAATTAACCAAGGAGTCTAACGCCACCATTAGACTTCTTGGTTAATCTCAATCAAACCTTGTTTAAACACACTTCCAATAGGCAAAATAAAAGATGCCCAATCAACTGATTGGGCATCTTTGTATCAATTACTTAAGCTTAAAGACGCTCTTCTAGCCAAGTACGCACAGATTTAAGCGCTTCTGGCAGTGCTGCAACGTCTGTACCGCCCGCTTGAGCCATATCTGGACGACCGCCGCCTTTACCGCCAACTTGCTCAGCAACCATCTTGACGAGATCACCCGCTTTTACTTTGCCGATTAGGTCTTTGGTTACACCAGCAATCAAGCCAACTTTACCGTCTGCTACGTTCGCGATCAGGATGATGCCGCTACCTACTTGGTTTTTAGCGTTATCAACCATAGTACGTAGGTTCTTGTTGTCTGCGCCTTCAATTGCAGCAACCAAAACTTTAGTACCAGAGATGTCTTCTACTTTGCCCATGATGTTTGCGCTTTCTGCAGCAGCCATCTTTTCTTTAAGCAGTTGGATTTCTTTCTCTAGCGATTTCGCTTTCTTAGCTGACTCAGCCAGTTTCTCTTCGTAAGCGTTAGCTTGAGCTTCTACTGCATCTAGTGCAGCTTCACCTGTTACCGCTTCAATACGACGAATACCCGCAGCAATACCACCTTCAGAAGTGATCTTGAATAGGCCGATATCACCTGTGTTTGAAGCGTGGATACCACCACAAAGTTCAGTAGAGAAATCGCCCATAGATAGAACGCGAACTTCATCATCGTACTTCTCGCCAAACAGTGCCATTGCACCTTTTTCTTTCGCTGACTCGATGTCCATGATGTTCGTTTCAATCACATGGTTCTTACGAACTTGTGCGTTAACTAGACGCTCTACTTCTTTAATCTGTGCTGGTGTTACCGCTTCAAGGTTAGAGAAGTCAAAACGTAGGTTGTCTGGCTTAACTAAAGAACCTTTCTGAGCAACGTGCTCACCTAGCACTTCACGCAATGCAGAGTGAAGTAAGTGAGTGGCAGAGTGGTTTAGTGAGATAGCAGCTCGACGCTCAGCGTCAACCGTTGCTTCTACTTTATCGCCCTTAGCAAATACACCTTCAACTAGCTCACCGTGGTGCGCAAATGCGTTACCTAGCTTCTGAGTGTCTTGTACTTTGAAAAGACCCGACGCTGTTTTTAGTGTACCAGCATCACCACATTGACCGCCTGACTCAGCGTAGAATGGTGTCTCTTCAAGGATGATGATTGCTTTGTCGCCAGCCGATAGTGAAGCAACCTCTTCGCCGTCAACGAATAGCGCAGAGATTTCACCAGCACCTTCAGTTGCTGTGTAACCACAGAACTCAGTGTTGGTGTCTACTTTGATTGTCGCGTTGTAATCCGTGCCGAATTGGCCTGCTTCACGTGCACGCTTACGCTGTGCTTCCATCGCCTTCTCAAAGCCTTCTTCATCGATAGTAAAATCGCGTTCGCGAGCTACATCGTTAGTAAGGTCAGCTGGGAAGCCGTATGTATCGTAAAGTTTGAAAACTGTTTCGCCGTCAAGCTCTTTGCCTTCAAGTGCATCTAGTGCGTCATTAAGAATAACCATGCCGCGCTCTAGCGTACGACCAAAGTTCTCTTCCTCAATGCGAAGTACTTTTTCAACCAGCTCTTGCTGTTTCTTAAGTTCATCTGCCGCAGAGCCCATCACTTCAGCCAGTACGCCCACAAGTTTGTGGAAGAACACGCCTTGTGCGCCAAGCTTGTTACCGTGACGAACTGCACGACGGATGATACGACGTAGAACGTAGCCACGACCTTCGTTTGAAGGCATAACACCGTCAGCAATTAGGAATGAACAAGAACGGATGTGGTCAGCAATAACGCGTAGCGATTGGTTAGATAGATCGTCATGACCAACAACTTCCGCAGTCGCTTTGATTAGCTTTTGGAATACATCAATTTCGTAGTTAGAGTGAACGCCCTGCATGATTGCAGAAATACGCTCAATACCCATACCTGTATCTACAGCAGGCTTAGGTAGCGGTTCCATTGTGCCGTCAGCGTGACGGTTGAACTGCATGAATACGTTGTTCCAGATCTCGATGAAACGGTCACCATCTTCTTCAGGTGTACCAGGACGGCCGCCCCAGATGTGCTCACCGTGATCGTAGAAGATTTCAGTACATGGACCACAAGGACCTGTGTCACCCATCGTCCAGAAGTTATCAGACTCGAACTGTTTACCGCCTTCTTTGTCGCCAATGCGAACGATACGGTCAGCAGGAACACCTACTTTCTTGTTCCAGATATCGAATGCTTCATCATCTGTCTCGTATACCGTTACCAGTAGACGATCTTTTGGCAGTTGAAGAGTTTCAGTCAGGAATTCCCAAGCAAATCCAATCGCTTCTTCTTTGAAGTAGTCGCCAAAGCTGAAGTTGCCTAGCATTTCGAAGAACGTGTGGTGACGAGCCGTGAAACCTACGTTTTCAAGGTCATTGTGTTTACCACCCGCACGTACACAACGCTGAGCCGTAGTTGCTCGAGTGTAGGCACGCTTTTCGGCGCCTAAGAAGCAATCTTTGAATTGGTTCATACCTGCGTTAGTGAATAGCAGGGTTGGATCGTTATGTGGAACTAACGATGAACTGTCTACGATTTGGTGTTCTTTGCTCTCAAAGAACTTAAGGAACGCGTTGCGAACCTCATCAGTGCTCATGTACATGCAGCTCTTCCTGAAAATAGTCGAGTTAGAATTTTGCCGTATTGTAGATCATGGTTAAGGCTTCGACTAGTTTTCTTGTAGAAAAGACACCCTTGGGCAGGATTTTAGTGGGAATTCGATAAAATGAAGAATATTCCACTATATCTTGCCGTGGAAAAGCAGAACTAAATTGACGACCTAGTACCGAAGAAACTCAGTCAACGAGAGAGATTTGACCAAAGACATGCTCGACGGAGCAGATCCAATAAAAAAGCCCCGCATAAAATATGCGAGGCTTTAAATTCTTTCAAAGCGGATGCTTCTTTCAAACATCCACTCTATAAAACGTGAGCTTATAGCTCTTCGTTTTCTTCTTCTTTCTCTACGTCTTTCTCTTCAAGAACAGCAGGAGTCAGTAGTAACTCACGAAGTTTAGTATCGATCTCTAGAGCAACTTCTGGGTTTTCACGTAGGTATTTACCAGCGTTAGCTTTACCTTGGCCGATCTTATCGCCTTTGTAGCTGTACCAAGCGCCTGCTTTTTCTACTAGCTTATTCTTAACACCTAAGTCGATAAGCTCACCTTCGCGGTTGAAGCCTTTACCGTAAAGGATTTGAGTTTCAGCTTGTTTGAATGGTGCAGCAATCTTGTTCTTAACGACCTTGATACGAGTTTCGTTACCAACAACTTCATCACCATCTTTAATCGCACCAGTACGGCGAATATCAAGACGAACAGATGCGTAGAACTTAAGTGCGTTACCACCTGTTGTTGTTTCGGGATTACCGAACATCACACCAATTTTCATACGAATTTGGTTAATGAAGATAGCCATACAGTTAGACTGCTTAAGGTTACCCGTCAGCTTACGCATTGCTTGAGAAAGCATACGAGCCTGAAGACCCATGTGGCTGTCGCCCATTTCGCCTTCGATTTCTGCTTTTGGTGTTAGGGCTGCTACTGAGTCAATAACAAGAACGTCGATTGCACCTGAACGAGCCAGTGCATCACAGATTTCCAGCGCTTGCTCACCAGTATCTGGTTGAGAAACAAGAAGTGCATCGATATCAACACCAAGCTTTTGAGCGTAGATAGGGTCTAGTGCGTGCTCCGCATCAACGAATGCACACGTCTTTCCCACTTTCTGTGCTGCAGCAATAAGCTCAAGCGTTAGCGTTGTTTTACCTGATGATTCTGGACCGTAAACTTCTACGATACGTCCCATCGGTAGGCCACCAGCACCTAGTGCGATATCTAGAGATAGAGAACCTGTAGAAATAGTTTCTACGTCCATTGTGCGGTTATCACCAAGACGCATGATAGAACCTTTACCAAATTGCTTTTCAATCTGACCAAGGGCTGCGGCTAACGCTTTTTGTTTATTCTCGTCCATTTCTATCTCCACATAATCGGTTGTCTCAACAAGCGATCTAGAATCTATTTCTAACCCACATAGGGGTGACTAATTGGCTTTCATTATACTGTTGATTCATACAGTGTCTATACCTGTATGAAAATAATTTGTACAAATGTTACTTACCTTCCATTGATAGGTAATCATAAATAACTTGCAGGGCATGGTGCGTGGCTTGTTGGCGTACTTGTGATCTGTCGCCTGTAAATACATGCGTTTCTACTTTATCCCAGCCATTTAGCGCTTTCCACGCGAAGCATACTGTACCAACAGGCTTATCTTCGGTCGCGCCACCTGGGCCAGCGATGCCACTGATTGATACAGAGATCGTCCCGTTTGAATGTTGCAATGCCCCGCTCGCCATTTCTATTACGACAGGCTCACTCACGGCGCCGAACTCCATTAAGGTTTTAAGCTGTACACCGATCATCTCTTGTTTGGCTTCATTGCTGTACGTAACAAAAGCGCGATCAAACCATCCAGAGCTGCCCGCAATATCGGTGACTGCACTCGCGACACCTCCGCCAGTGCAAGATTCAGCCGTCACTAACACGTGTTTGTGTTTAGCGAGTAAATGTCCAAGCTGCTCACTAAGGTCTTGAGTCATCTGCATCATCTGCTTCCCTTTATTTACTGTCATATCATTTGGATTCGCATCTTTTCGCATCAGCCGCTTTTCGCACGAAACGCTTTCACGTATCCTAAGCCGCAATAGAAATAAACGAAAGAAGTTAACTGTGAAAGCCGATCAAAAACATACTCCCATGATGCAGCAGTATCTAAAACTGAAAGCAGAAAACCCAGAAATTCTGCTGTTCTACCGCATGGGCGATTTCTACGAGCTTTTCTACGATGACGCTAAAAAAGCCTCTCAACTCCTCGATATTTCACTGACTAAGCGTGGCTCATCAAATGGTGAACCGATTCCGATGGCAGGTGTTCCATACCATGCGGTTGAAGGATACCTTGCAAAGTTAGTGCAACTTGGTGAGTCCGTAGCAATTTGTGAACAGATTGGTAATCCAGCTCTTTCAAAAGGCCCTGTTGAGCGCGCAGTAGTGCGTATCGTGACACCGGGTACCGTAACCGACGAAGCCTTGCTTTCTGAACGCGTTGATAACCTAATTGCAGCCATTTATCACCACAACGGTAAATTCGGTTATGCGACACTTGATATTACCTCTGGCCGATTCCAACTTTGCGAGCCAGAAACAGAAGAAGCGATGGCCGCTGAGCTACAAAGAACCTCTCCGCGTGAGCTGCTGTTCCCTGAAGATTTCGAACCCGTCGATTTAATGGCAAGCCGTAATGGCAACCGCCGCCGCCCTGTATGGGAATTTGAATTAGACACCGCTAAGCAGCAATTGAATAAGCAGTTTGGTACTCGCGATCTGGTTGGCTTTGGCGTAGAAAGCGCGAAACTGGGTCTATGTGCGGCTGGTTGTTTGATCCAATACGTGAAAGATACCCAACGTACTGCCCTCCCTCATATCCGTTCACTCACGATGGATAAACAAGATCACTCGGTGATCCTTGATGCTGCAACTCGTCGTAATTTGGAGATCACGCAAAATCTTGGGGGTGGTACTGATAACACCCTTGCCGAAGTACTTGATCACACTGCGACAGCAATGGGTAGCCGTATGCTTAAGCGTTGGTTACATCAACCAATGCGCAATATATCTGCACTCGATCAGCGCTTAGATGCAATTGGTGAAATGAAAGATTTGGCTCTATTCACAGAACTACAGCCAACCTTAAAACAGATTGGTGATATCGAACGTATTCTCGCTCGATTAGCACTTCGCTCTGCTCGCCCTCGCGATATGGCGCGTCTTCGCCAAGCAATGGAATATTTGCCAGAGCTTGCTGAAACACTGACGCAACTGAAGCACCCATACCTAACTCAACTTGCTCAATATGCTTCTCCTGTGGATGAGGTTTCTGAGCTGCTTGAACGTGCAATCAAAGAGAACCCACCGGTGGTTATCCGTGACGGTGGTGTGATTGCAGAAGGCTACAATGCCGAGTTAGACGAATGGCGCGACCTTGCAGCAGGCGCAACTGAATTTCTTGATAAGCTTGAGCAAGAAGAGCGTGAACGTCATGGCATCGACACGCTAAAAGTTGGCTACAACAACGTACATGGTTTCTTCATTCAAGTAAGCCGTGGGCAAAGCCATCTTGTGCCGCCACACTATGTTCGTCGTCAAACGCTGAAAAATGCTGAGCGTTACATCATTCCTGAGCTAAAAGAGCACGAAGACAAAGTACTTAACTCTAAGTCGAAAGCACTCGCTATCGAGAAACAGCTGTGGGAAGAGTTGTTTGACTTACTACTGCCGTATCTAGAGCGCCTACAAAATATCGCCTCTTCAGTATCTCAGCTTGATGTTCTACAGAACTTGGCTGAGCGTGCAGATACCCTTGATTACTGTCGTCCAACCATGACAGAGTCTGCTGGCGTACAAATTCAGGCCGGTCGTCACCCTGTTGTTGAACAAGTGATGGGCGAACCTTTCATTGCTAACCCTATCGACCTGAATGATCAACGTAAGATGCTGATCATCACGGGTCCCAACATGGGTGGTAAATCGACCTACATGCGCCAAACGGCACTCATCGCATTGATGGCTCATATCGGTTGTTATGTTCCTGCAGAAAGCGCAACCATCGGCTCTATCGACCGTATCTTTACGCGTATTGGCGCATCCGATGATTTGGCTTCTGGCCGTTCAACCTTCATGGTTGAGATGACAGAAACCGCAAATATCCTGCACAATGCAACACCAAACAGCCTTGTGCTAATGGATGAAATCGGTCGTGGTACCAGTACTTACGATGGCCTGTCTCTGGCTTGGGCAAGTGCAGAGTGGCTAGCCAATCAAATCAATGCGATGACACTGTTTGCAACGCACTACTTTGAGCTAACTGAACTACCTAACCAACTTCCAACTTTAGCAAACGTACACTTAGATGCGGTTGAGCATGGTGATAGCATTGCCTTTATGCACGCAGTTCAAGAAGGTGCTGCAAGTAAATCTTATGGTCTAGCGGTTGCAGGTTTAGCTGGCGTACCGAAAGCAGTGATCAAGAATGCTCGTGCGAAGCTGACTCAGTTAGAAGCGTTAAGTATGGAGTCGCCAACATCGAAGCCAAGCGGTGTCGATATCGCAAACCAACTGAGCCTGATCCCAGAACCGAGTGAAGTAGAGCAAGCGCTAGCGAATGTTGATCCTGATGATCTAACTCCTCGCCAAGCATTAGAAGAACTTTACCGCTTGAAGAAGCTGCTTTAGTTTCTTACCAAGTAGCTTGTTATGGCCGTACTGCTATTTTGATTAGACGGCATGAAATACCAAAGCCACAAACAAAAAAACGCTGACTTAAAGTCAGCGTTTTTATTTGTCTTCTATTTAGAGAAGCATCATCCGTTCAATTAGTCGTTTTCTACGTTGAACAGGTTTTCCATATTCAGACCTTGCTTGATAAGAATCTCACGTAGACGGCGAAGACCTTCAACTTGGATTTGACGAACACGTTCACGAGTCAGGCTGATTTCGCGGCCCACTTCTTCTAATGTTGACGGTTCATAACCCAGTAGTCCAAAGCGACGCGCAAGCACCTCTTTCTGCTTAGGATTCAGCTCATCAAGCCAGAAAATCAACGAGTTCTTGATATCGCTATCTTGAGTTGAAACCTCAGGATCTGAATTATTGATGTCTGGAATAATATCCAACAGAGCTTTCTCACCGTCACCACCAATTGGCGTATCAACAGAGCTCACTCTTTCGTTTAGACGAAGCATCTTGCTCACATCACCAACCGGCTTATCTAGCTTAGAAGCAATTTCTTCTGCCGTTGGTTCATGGTCAAGCTTTTGTGATAGCTCTCTTGCAGTACGTAGGTAGATGTTCAGCTCTTTCACAACATGGATTGGCAAACGGATAGTGCGAGTCTGATTCATTAACGCACGTTCAATGGTTTGACGAATCCACCATGTCGCGTAAGTTGAGAAGCGGAAGCCACGCTCTGGATCAAACTTCTCTACGGCGCGAATCAAACCTAGGTTGCCTTCTTCGATTAGATCGAGAAGTGCAAGGCCGCGGTTGCTATAACGACGTGAAATTTTTACCACTAAACGCAGGTTACTTTCGATCATGCGTTTACGTGCTGCTTCATCACCGCGTAGAGCTCGACGTGCATATAGCACTTCTTCTTCAGCGGTTAGTAGTGGTGAGAAACCAATTTCGCCTAAGTAGAGTTGAGTGGCATCTAAACTTTTAGACGTAACTTCAACTTCTTCTTTTGCTTCGGTTTTCTTAGTGACTGTTCGTTTTGCTTTTCCAAGAGCTTCCGGTTCCGTGGTTGCTTGGTCAAGATCGAACTCTTCTTTGGTTACTGCATTGCTTATACTCATAACGCCTCCCCCTGGCGAAATTAGCATGACATTACAACTTCATATGTCGCTAAATGACTATGTCACTCCATACAATACGTAATTTTTGCATATTGTATTTAAGGTAAATATCGTTTTGGATTAACGGATTTACCTTGGTAACGAATCTCAAAGTGCAACCTAACACTGCTGGCTCCAGAGCTTCCCATTGTTGCAATCTTCTGCCCTGGTTTCACACTTTGCCCTTCAGATACTAATAGTCGGTCGTTATGCGCGTATGCACTTAAGTAATTATCATTGTGCTTCACAATCACTAGATTGCCGTAGCCTCGTAGTGCATTACCCGAATAAACAACCGTTCCCCCTGCAGTAGATACTATTGGCTGACCTCGCTGTCCTGCTATGTCTATGCCTTTATTTCCTTGTTCGCCTACAGAGAAATTCTCGATTACTCTCCCTTTAGTTGGCCATAACCATTTGGATACTTTATCACTTGTTGGTTTGGTGGACGGTGTAACATTCTGTTTACCTTTAGAACCAACATACTCCTTTGATTTGGATTGTTCAACCTTCTTTGGTGGATCTTTTTTCACCACTTTGGTGGTAGTTTGAGCTGGAGCCAGTTTAGAGTTTTTGCTCTTTTGTGGTGTGGTTTTCGGTTTACTTGCCGTAGATGACGTTGTGGATGCGGCGACAGGCGCAGCAACTGCTGCTGCCGCTACCGTTGACTTACCATACGCTGGCGCGTTGTAGCTAGGACGCCATAACTTAAGCTTCTGCCCTGGGTGGATAGTGTAAGGAGCAGACAACTTGTTATAACCGATGAGGTCTTTAACGTCTTTATTGGTGACATAAGCAATGAAGTAAAGGGTATCGCCTTTTTTAACTTCATAGTAACTGCCACGATAACTACCACGATCAATCGATGAGTAATTCTTGTTTAGGTTTGAAACCGGCGCAGGCGAATTCGCTGCACACCCAACAAGGGCACAGCTAAGCAGTAAAGTACTTCCTTTTAACAACTTCGAACGCATCGACTCTCTATCCACCTACACCATTAGTCTTTTATTAAGCTAGCTCACCAGGAACAAGAGGTACAAATCTCACCATCTCGATAACACTCGATAAAAACTCATCGCCGTGTCGAACGATCTTCAATAGTTGCTGTTCGTCATCACCGACAGGAATCAGTAAACGACCGCCATCTTTCAGCTGTTGCAGAAGCGCTTGAGGAATCGACTCTGCAGCGGCGGTGACAATAATCGCATCAAAAGGGGCTTTTGAAGACCAACCTTGCCAACCATCACCGTGCTTAGTTGAGATATTGTAGAAATCGAGTTGCTTCAACCTACGCTTGGCATCCCATTGTAGCGACTTTATTCTTTCAACCGAATACACATGATCAACAAGCTGAGCCAATACTGCGGTTTGGTAACCAGAACCCGTTCCAATCTCCAAAACGCGGCTATCTTGTTGTAACTCAAGTAACTCTGTCATTTTAGCAACAATATATGGTTGCGAGATGGTTTGCCCCTGACCGATAGGCAGCGCATTATTATCATAGGCTTGGTGATACATCGCCTGTGATAAAAAGCTCTCTCTCGGCAGTTGGTAAATCGCATCAAGAACCTTTTGATCCTGAATACCATTTTCAATCAGGAAAGTAATTAAACGCTCAGCTTGCGGATTACTCACTTACTTCTCCCCTAACCATGTTGCCATCGCACCCAACGACTCATGCGCCGTCAGATCAACCTGCAACGGTGTTACCGACACAAAGCCATGCTCAATCGCGTAAAAATCGGTACCTTCACCGGCATCTTGCTCTTTACCCGGAGGGCCAAGCCAATAGATATCGTGACCACGCGGGTCTTTTTGCTTGATCATATCTTCAGCGTGATGACGAGCACCTAAGCGCGTCACCTGAGTACCAGACAATTGTTCTAAGGCTAAATCAGGAACGTTTACGTTCAACAAGCGGTTGGTCGGGATTGGGTTTGCTAAATGTTGTTCGACAATACGACGAGCAATCGCTGCCGCTGTCTTAAAATGTTTTTTTCCCACCAGAGAAAACGCTACCGATTGAACGCCTAGAAAATGCCCTTCCATTGCTGCAGCCACCGTGCCGGAATAAAGCACGTCATCACCCAGGTTAGCACCGTGATTAATGCCCGTTAATACCAGATCAGGCATGTCATTCTTTAGCAGTTCGTTTAACGCAAAATGCACACAGTCGGTCGGTGTTCCTTGTACCGAATAGGTATTTTCAGTAATCTCTTGAACACGCAGAGGCTGTTCTAAAGTTAATGAATTTGACGCACCCGAGCGATTACGGTCAGGGGCAACAATGATAACGTCAGCAAGATCACGTAGCTCATTTGCCAGCTCATGAATACCTTGAGCGTGCACACCATCATCATTGCTGAGTAAAATCTTCATCTTGTATCCTTTCTTTTGTTCCCATGCTAAGCCAAGTCACTTAAATTCCAATATCAAGTGACTCAGCTCCAAGCAGAATCGTTATTGCTCGTAGGTTCTCTCTACGTGTACTTCTTCAACCAATTCGCGAACGATCGCTGTTGCGAAACAACCCGCATCAAGAGAGAACTTAAGCGTGACATTATCTTCGTTCACTTCCCAAGTTAAGTCTGTTGGTTTCAGTGACGCTTCACGGCGATCATGACGCATACGGTTACCACGAATCAGAGCCATTAGATCCGGTTCAGCATCAAGGTGTTTCTGTTCTAGAGCTTGAGACTCATCAATCGTTGGTAAGGCATTATCGCCAGCCAAAGCAACAGTTATCAAAGCAGAACCGTTCGCAATGTCTTGGTTTACAGCTTCAATGTTGTCTGCTGTTACTGCCAGTTGAGCACCGTCTTTCACCACGATATCGCCAACCAATGCTGATGCAAACGCATCTTGCTCAATACGGTCTGAAAGGATCAGGTTGTAAATCCACGAACGAGCAGCAGAAAGGTACAAGCTGCGCTTATTCTGGTTACGAGTACGAACGTTATCGCGGCCCCAACGACGAGCTTCAGATAGGTTGTTACCTTCATTGCCAAAACGCTGAGCACCAAAGTAGTTTGGCACGCCCACTTGAGCGACTTTTTCCAAACGCTTGACCACATCATCGCAATCCGTTACTTCAGACAAGGTCAACTCAAATTGGTTGCCAACTAAATCGCCTGGACGTAACTTTTTGTTGTGTCGCGCTGTCGCTAAGATTTCAATGCTTGGGTATTGTGCTAAGAACCCTGAAAAGTCAGGCTCACCTTTCGGTAGGTGAACGCTCAACCACTGCTCTGTCACAGCGTGGCGGTCTTTCAAACCCGCCCAGCTCACGTCTTTCGACTTAACACCGCAAGCTTTAGCCAGCTCGTTTGCTACGAAGCTCGTGTTTTCACCAGTTTTACGAATACGAACCATTAGGTGCTCGCCTTCACCAGCAAACTCAAAACCCAAGTCTTCATTAACGACAAAGTGTTCGGCTTTTGCTTTTAGTTTTGCTTTCGCAGTTGGTTTACCGTTTAGATAAGCCAATGAAGATAAAATATCTGACATGCTGTTCTTTTCGTGTTGGTGCTTACGCACTTTTAGTAATTAGGACCACCGCTTCACATGCGATGCCCTCTTTGCGACCTGTAAAACCTAAACGCTCAGTGGTCGTCGCTTTTACATTCACATTGCTAATGCTGGTTTCTAGGTCTTGAGCAATAGCTTGGCACATAGAGTCTATATGAGGCGCCATCTTTGGAGCTTGCGCCATGATAGTAATATCGGCATTACCAATCACGTAACCTTGTTCTTTTACTCGACGGTAAACATCTTTCAGTAGCTCACGGCTATCCGCACCTTTCCATTCGTCATCGGTATCAGGGAAATGACGACCAATATCACCCGCAGCAATCGCACCCAATAGAGCGTCACACAACGCATGAAGGGCAACATCACCGTCTGAGTGTGCAATAAGACCTTGCTCGTAAGGGATGCTTACACCACCAATAATTACCGGGCCTTCACCACCAAACTTATGTACATCAAAGCCATGGCCAATACGAATCATCATTATTCCTTATTCTGACTTAAATAGAACTCAGCAAGCGCTAAATCTTCAGGCTGAGTAATCTTAAAATTATCTGAACGCCCTGCCACTAAAGCGGGCGATAAACCTTTCCATTCAAAGGCTGAGGCTTCATCAGTAATTGAAGCGCCTTGTTGCAACGCCTCACTTAATGCCTTCCACAGAGGCTTTGCTCTGAACATTTGCGGCGTAAGTGCATGCCATAAATCGGCACGCTCAACGGTATGCTCGATCTGCCCTTGGGCACCGCGCTTCATCGTGTCACGAACTGGAGCCGCTAAAATAGCGCCCACATCATGGCTCATCGCGCCGGAAATTAGCTTGTCGATATCACTTAGCTGAACACACGGCCTTGCCGCATCGTGAACCATTACCCAATCACTAAGCTGCTGCTCAGCGATATAGTTTAGCGCAGAGAGTACAGAGTCCGCTCGCTCGCTTCCGCCTGACACTCTGATCACTTGCGGGTTCAGGTTGAGTGCTAGATCAGGGTAGTATGGGTCATCATCGCTGATCGCAACGACAATTTGAGCGACTTGTGGGTGAGACAGTAATTTCTCAATGGTGTGCTCTAAAATTGTTTTGTCGTGAATCTTGAGATATTGCTTAGGGCGGTCTGCCTTCATTCGGCTACCGACGCCCGCCGCAGGTACAACGGCAATCACGCTTTGAAGTTGAGTCGACATTAATGGGATTCCTCACCAATGATGCGATAAAACGTTTCACCTTCTTTGACCATTCCAAGTTCATGACGTGCGCGTTCTTCTATCGCGTCTAAGCCTTGGCGTAGATCGTCAATTTCAGCAAACATTTCTGCATTTCGAATATGCAGCTTTTCATTTACTTGCTGTTGAACTTGGATTTCGTTGTTCACACCGTAGTAATCAGAGATACCATTTTTACCGAGCCACAGTGTGTGTTGTAGCCAGCCAAACACTATGAGCAGTACTAAAGCAAAAATTCGCATAACACCTTTCGCCGGTTGAAAAAGAAGGAACTAGAATAAGGCACATATATACCATAATGAGCTTATTGGTGCGAGATATGTGGTGTCAGGGAATCAATAAGTCGGGGAGTCATTGTCAGGAAAACAATGAGATTCCCTACTCCTTCCTTCGTCAGTCTAGGGAATGACGAACTTTATATGTGACAAGGAGGAGCTTTAGAGCCTAGAGCTTCTTTCATTCAGTTTTCTACAGACAAAAAAATGCCCCGCATAAGCGAGGCATTCAAAAGTATTAGTGCATAATTCTAACTAGTTGGTGCTGTAGCAAGGCAACAAAGAAGATTCAGCTATGGAGCATAGTTTCCTATGTGACTTAGTGAATCTTCTGCAGTTAACGCAGCTACAGTGCCAAATAGGACGAATTATTGACCTTTAACTTCTTTAAGACCGTTGTAAGGAGCTTTAGAACCTAGAGCTTCTTCGATACGGATAAGTTGGTTGTACTTAGCAACACGGTCAGAACGGCTCATAGAACCAGTTTTGATTTGACCTGCAGCTGTACCTACCGCTAGATCAGCGATAGTTGCATCTTCAGTTTCGCCAGAACGGTGAGAGATTACTGCAGTGTAGCCAGCGTCTTTAGCCATCTTGATAGCAGCTAGAGTCTCTGTTAGAGAACCGATTTGGTTGAACTTGATAAGGATAGAGTTAGCTACGCCTTTCTCGATACCTTCAGCAAGAATCTTAGTGTTTGTAACGAACAGATCGTCACCAACGATTTGAAGCTTGTCGCCTAGAAGTTCAGTTTGGTGCTTGAAGCCATCCCAATCTGACTCGTCAAGACCGTCTTCGATAGAAACGATTGGGAAGTTGTTCGCTAGCTCAGCTAGGTAGTGGTTGAACTCTTCAGAAGTGAAAGTTTTACCTTCGCCCTTCATGTTGTAGATGCCAGCTTCTTTGTCGAAGAACTCAGATGCTGCACAGTCCATAGCAAGAGTAACGTCTTTACCTAGTTCGTAACCAGCAGCTGCAACAGCTTCTGCGATAACTTCTAGAGCTTCAGCGTTAGACTTAAGGTTAGGAGCGAAACCACCTTCATCACCAACTGCAGTGCTGTAGCCTTTAGACTTAAGAACTTTAGCTAGGTTGTGGAATACTTCAGCGCCGATACGTAGACCTTCTTTAAGAGTTTTAGCGCCAACTGGTTGGATCATGAACTCTTGGATGTCAACGTTGTTATCTGCGTGCTCACCACCGTTGATGATGTTCATCATTGGTAGAGGCATAGAGAACTGACCAGCAGTACCGTTTAGCTCAGCGATGTGCTCGTACAGAGGCATGCCTTTCGCAGCAGCAGCAGCTTTTGCGTTAGCTAGAGATACAGCTAGGATAGCGTTCGCGCCGAACTTAGACTTGTTATCAGTACCGTCTAGGTCAAGCATGATTTGGTCAACGTCAGCTTGTGCTTTAGCGTCAGTACCAACTAGAGCTTCAGCGATTGGGCCGTTTACAGCTTCAATAGCTTTAAGAACACCTTTACCTAGGAAACGTGATTTGTCGCCGTCACGTAGCTCAAGAGCTTCGCGAGAACCAGTAGATGCGCCAGATGGAGCAGCAGCCATACCTACGAAACCGCCTTCTAGGTGTACTTCAGCTTCTACAGTTGGGTTACCACGTGAATCGATGATTTCACGACCTAGAACTTTAACGATCTTAGACATTGAATGTTTCCTTCTCGTTGAATATATAAATGTCAAATTTAAAGGTAGCAGCACAACTTACGCAGCTACCTGTATTCCTTTTTACTTCTCTAACTCGCCGCGCTGGAACTCACCAGCCGCTTTAACGAAACCTGCAAACAATGGGTGACCATCGCGAGGTGTTGAAGTGAACTCTGGGTGGAATTGAGCAGCAACGAACCATGGGTGGTTCGGGTTCTCAATAACTTCAACCAGTTTCTTGTCCGCAGATAGACCCGATACTTTTAGGCCCGCTTTTTCGATTTGTGGACGAAGATTGTTGTTCACTTCGTAACGGTGACGGTGACGTTCATGGATCGTCGCGCTACCGTATAATTCGTAAGCTTTCGTCCCTTTCGCTAGGTGACAAAGCTGTGAACCAAGACGCATTGTGCCGCCAAGGTCAGATGTTTCTGTACGCTCTTCAACTTTACCTTCGCCATCAGTCCACTCAGTGATAAGACCAACAACTGGGTACTTAGTTTTAGTACAGAATTCAGAAGAGTGTGCCCCTTCCATTTTCGCAACGTTACGAGCGTACTCGATAAGTGCTACTTGCATACCTAGACAGATACCTAAGTACGGTACTTTGTTTTCACGAGCGTATTGAGCAGCAAGAATCTTACCTTCAACACCACGGTCACCAAAGCCACCAGGAACTAGGATTGCATCTAGGCCTTCTAAAACTTCTACGCCACGAGACTCAACGTCTTGTGAATCTACGTATTTAATATGAACGCTTAGGCGATTTTTCAAGCCCGCGTGTTTTAGCGCTTCATTTACTGATTTGTATGCGTCTGGTAGTTCAATGTACTTACCAACCATACCAATCGTCACTTCACCCGTTGGGTTAGCTTCTTCGTAAATTACTTGTTCCCATTCAGACAGGTCTGCTTCTGGAGCTGTGATGCCGAAACGCTTACATACAAGTTCATCAGTACCTTGAGCTTTAATAAGCTGAGGGATCTTGTAGATAGAGTCAACATCGCGCATAGAAATAACTGCATTTTCTTGCACATTACAGAACAGAGCAATTTTCTTACGCTCGTTCGAAGGAATGTTGCGGTCTGAACGACAAACTAGGATGTCTGGCTGAATACCAATAGACAGTAGCTCTTTTACAGAGTGTTGCGTTGGCTTAGTTTTCACTTCGCCCGCAGCTGCTAGGTATGGCACTAGAGTAAGGTGCATGAACATTGCGCGTTCACGGCCTAGTTCTACTGCTAGCTGACGAATCGCTTCCATGAATGGTAGAGATTCGATATCACCAACCGTACCACCAACTTCAACGATCGCGATATCGTGGCCAGCTGCGCCAGAAATTACACGCTCTTTGATAGAGTTAGTGATGTGTGGGATAACCTGAATAGTTGCACCTAGGTAATCACCGCGACGCTCTTTTGCTAGTACGTCTGAGTAAACACGACCTGCAGTGAAGTTGTTACGCTTAGTCATCTTGGTGCGAATGAATCGCTCATAGTGACCAAGGTCAAGGTCTGTTTCAGCGCCATCTTCCGTAACGAACACTTCACCGTGCTGAGTCGGGCTCATAGTGCCTGGATCAACGTTGATGTAAGGGTCAAGCTTCATCATAGTCACTTTAAGACCACGAGCTTCTAAAATAGCCGCAAGAGATGCTGCAGCAATACCTTTACCTAGAGAGGATACAACCCCGCCAGTAACAAAAATGTAATTTGTCGTCATGTTTAACCTGAAATTGGTTGAATGAGGGAAATGGACTACTTCTGGACGGGATGAAAATATACCAGAAGCCCCTTATCGCCACAACGTGAAATCTATCACACTGCTATTTTTTATTTTTTGCTTCAAATCAATTCATGATAAAAGCTTTGGTTATCTTTTCTCCGCCACTTTGACTTCACCCCACATGGAATCAAGCTGTTGTAGTGAAAAATCGGTCAAATTTTTACCTTGCTGACGAACTTTTTGTTCCACCCCTTTAAAGCGACGCGAAAACTTGAGATTGGCTTTATTGAGTGCCGATTCTGGGTTTTTACCTAAATGTCGTACCAAATTGACCGTCGCAAACAGCAAGTCTCCCAACTCTTCTTCAACCAAATCTTCATTTGGCGTCACTTGAAGTGCCTCTTCGAGCACCTCATCGACTTCCTCTAAAACCTTATTAGCCACTGGGCCAATAGAGTCCCAATCAAAGCCATATTTCGCGACCTGCTTTTGAATTTTTGTAGCACGCGAAAGTGCAGGTAGAGAGTTTGGTATTGAGTCTAGAATACTTTCTTGAGTTTTGCCTGCTTGTGCTTTTTCTTTGGCTTTTTCCGCTTCCCAATTGGCATTGATTTCTTCATCACTGGCAAACTCAGTATCAGAGAACACATGCGGGTGACGGCGTGTTAGCTTTTCGTTAATGCCATCAACCACATCAGAGAACTCAAACAACCCCTGTTCTTTCGCTAACTGGCTATAGAAGATCACCTGAAACAACAAGTCACCCAACTCTTCTTGTAGGTTCGGCCAATCTTTGTTGTGAATCGCATCCACCACTTCGTACGTCTCTTCGATAGTATGCGGGACAATTGTTTCAAAATTTTGTTTTAAATCCCAAGGACAGCCACCTTCTGGATCGCGCAGCTTAGTCATAATTTGTTCTAGTTGTTCAATCGGGTGGCTCATGGTGCTTTCCTATTATTCTGTTTGATTGTTTTAATCTAATTCTTTTCTTAAAACTAAAAAAGGTGAGCAGCCAAAACCACTCACCTTTCTATTTTTCGTCATCTCCAAGAGTGAAGTATGAGCGAGTTGGGGATCTCAAACCGCTTGGCGAGATTCCCTATCACGTTCGTCCCTCACTGTAGGGAATGACATAAATGACACAAAAGGATCATCCAAGTCTCTTAACGCTCATTACATCTTTGATTTGTTCTACTCGGCTGGTAACGCGACTCAGAATTTCAATATTGGTCACTTCCAAATCGAAATCCATTACCGATAGCTGACGCTTGTAGTCGATGCGGCTCTTCATTGTGGTCACGCTGATCTTTTCATTCGAGAACAGTGAGGTGATGTCTTTCAACAAGCCATTACGTTCTAGCGCTTCAACACGCAGCGTTAGGATGTATGAACCGACAAAGCCATTACCCCAAACGGTATCAATGATACGTTCTGGCGCATGCACGCTTAGCTCGCCTAGCTGTTCACAGTCAGCGCGGTGCACTGAGATACCACGACCTTGAGTGATGTAACCTTTAATCACATCACCTGGGATTGGCTGACAGCAACGCGCTAGGTGCGTCATTAGGTTATCAACGCCCTCAACCACTACCGCATCTTTCTTCGGACGACTCTGTTGTGCCGGCTTGTTTTCCGACTCAAGCAGTTTCTCTAGCGCTTTCTTGTCTTCTTCTTCCGCCGTTGGCTTATTCACTAGCGCATTGATGTGATTAACCACTTGGTTAATACGCAAGTCGCCACTACCAATACCTGCATAGAGTTCGTCTGGCGTATTCACGTTAAAGCGTTTTAGTGCGTATTGATCAGCATCTTTTAGGGTTGCGCCTACTTTCGCTAGCTCAACTTCCAGGATATCACGACCCGCTTCTAGGTTTTTCTCACGGCTTTGTGCG
Organism: Vibrio sp. 10N.247.310.98; assembly: GCF_041467395.1. NCBI lineage: Bacteria > Pseudomonadati > Pseudomonadota > Gammaproteobacteria > Vibrionales > Vibrionaceae > Vibrio > Vibrio sp. 10N.247.310.98. The sequence goes on from NZ_JBFSUL010000021.1 coordinate 21,416, forward strand.
CGGAACCAAGCGTTGATTTTCGCTCGAGCTCGACCAGAATGAACAAAACCTGTGGTTGGATTTAACCAGTCACGAGATGGGTTCGGCTCTTTCTGCGTGATGATCTCAACTTGATCGCCCATCGATAGTTTATGAGTGAACGGTACGATACGCCCCGCTACTTTGGCACCGATACAGCGGTGTCCGACCATCGAGTGGATGTGGTAGGCGAAATCCAACGGGGTTGCGCCCATTGGTAAGTCGACCACGTCACCACGTGGAGTAAATGCGTATACACGGTCATCGAAGACTTGGCTACGTACCTCATCCAGCATCTCGCCAGAGTCCGACATCTCTTCTTGCCAGTCGATAAGTTTACGCAACCAAGTGATTTTCTCATCGTAGCCACTACGGCCGCTTGAAGCTCCTTCTTTGTACTTCCAGTGCGCCGCCACACCAAGCTCAGAGTCTTCGTGCATTTGCTTAGTACGGATCTGAATCTCAATGGTCTTGCCTTCAGGGCCAAGTACTACGGTATGAATCGACTGGTAACCATTTGGCTTAGGGTTCGCCACATAGTCATCAAATTCGCTCGGGAGGTGCTTGTATTTAGTGTGTACCACCCCAAGGCCGGCGTAACAGTCTTGCAGCTGGTCAGCGATAATACGTACTGCTCGTACGTCAAAAAGCTCATCGAAGGCTAAGCCTTTCTTCTGCATTTTGCGCCAGATACTGTAGATGTGTTTTGGTCGGCCACTCACTTCAGCATTGATGTTTGAACGCTGCATTTCTGCGGTTAAATCATCAACGAAATCTGTGATGTATTGTTCACGAACGATACGACGCTCAGACAGCTGTTTTGCAATCTGCTTGTAGGTATCTGGTTGTTGGTAGCGGAATGCGTAATCTTCGATTTCCCACTTAAGTTGGCCGATACCTAAACGGTTTGCCAGTGGGGCATAGATGTTAGAACACTCTTTTGCGGCCGCGCGACGCACAGCATCAGGCGCTTTTTTTACCTCGATAAGGTTACAGATTCGTTCAGCGAGTTTGATGACTACGCAGCGGAAATCATCGACCATAGCCAGTAGCATGCGTCGAACGTTATCAACTTGACCCGAGGCAGCACTGCCTTCAAGGGTCACGTTTAACTGGCCTAAGGCCGCCATTTCTTCAACGCCATCGATCAACTTTACGGTTTCTTTACCGTAGCTTTCTTCAAACGCTTCGCGCTCAAAAACGCCGCTTGAGACGACGGGGAAAAGTTGTGCAGCAATTAAAGTGGCACGGTCCATGGACAAGGTGACCAAGATTTCGATCATCTCACGGCCACGCCAAAGCAAGAGCGATGCTTGCTCGTGATCTTTTAAAAGTTCTTCACAGTGACGATAAACTTTAATCAGTTTATTCGAGGTTTTTGCGTCTTGATTCAATGACGCAATCCAACTTTCTAGCTCAAACTGTTCGCTTGGGTTTAAATGTGCGCTTCGTACCGCAACCATCATGCCTTCCTAGTTATTATGTTTTATACCCAATTCAATATGACTAACTGGTTCCAAGTTAGTTCGACCATATTGATATCAGCGCAGGCTTCCCTGCGCCTTTGTGATTCATTTGAAGCCTTGTTTAAGGGCCTCTAAGCCTTGATAAAGAGAGCCATCGATTCTAGATGACTGGTGTGTGGGAACATGTCCAACATACCCAGTTTGGCTAATTGATAGCCTTGTTTTTCTAAGCTCTCAGAATCTCTAGCTAGAGTAGCAGGATTACACGAAACATAAACCACACGCTTCGCTCCTAACGCTGAAATTTGATCAACGATCCCACTCGCTCCCGCACGTGCCGGGTCAAGCAATACTTTATCGAATTTCTCTTTTGCCCAAGGCTGTGAAGATAAGTCTTCTTCAAGGTTAGCTTGGTAAAATTCCGTATTGCTTAACTGGTTTAACGCTGCATTAGATGCGGCTTGCTGAACCATTTCATCAACGCCTTCTACACCAACCACAAACGCCGATTGTTGCGCGATAGGCAGACTAAAGTTACCGAGACCACAAAACAGGTCTAGCACTCGCTCATCCGCTTGAGGTTCTAGCCACTCAATCGCTTGAGCCACCATCTGCTGATTCACTTTCTGGTTTACTTGGATAAAGTGGTTTGGCTCAAACGGTAACGTCACGCCAGTTTCGCTGTAGCTAGGCGCATCACCAACCAGACGGGCCAACTTATCGGTTTCAGGCATCGAGTACAGCGTAGCGCCTTCTTCTTTTGCTAACGCAATCAGCGCTTGCTCATCTTTTTCAACTAAAGGCTTAAGGTGACGTAGAACCATAACAGGGCCAGTATCGCCCAACACCAATTCAACGTGTCCTAAAGACGTAAGGCTGTTGAAAGTGTTCAGTAAATTTTTCAGTTTTGGCAGCAACACATTAAGGCGAGGATCAAGCACGGCACAGTCGGTGATGTTTTCAATCTGCTTACTCTGCTTCTTACGGAAACCGAATTGAAGCTGTTGTGTCTTCTTATCAACAAATAGGCTGATACGTGCGCGACGTCGATAACCGGTTTCATCACCGACAATAGGTTGTGCAACTTCAGTGTTCGCCGTTTGGTATTGGCTCATCAGGTGCGTCAGAGATTGCGATTTATGCTCAACCTGAGAAGAGTAACCTAGGTGTTGAAGGTGACAGCCACCACACTGATTAAAGTGCTTACAAAACGGCTTTAAACGCTGCTCGCTCGGCTTCAATAACTTGATGAGTTTAGCTCGCGAAAACTTACTTTTGCTCTCAGTAAGTTGAATAACCACCTGCTCACCGGGCAATGCGCCATCAATGAAAACCGGTTTATTCTTTTGATAAGCGATGCCAGCGCCATTGTGATCCATTCGTTCAACCAAAACCGATTGATGCTTGGTCTCGAGTTGAGTTTTCTTTTTTGGTTGGAAAAAACGTGCCATTGCTTGTGCCTAATGTATCTTTTAATAAGTAATTGGTATCCAGGACTCACTATTATGTCTTGGAATCATTGTCGAACGTCACGGCTTTGATTAAGCTTACCGTTCACTTAACCGCCATTGTGTGCGTTATTTTCCCATATCCAGACCTCGATGTAATTAAAGAACATGACCAGATATGGCTTAAGAGCCCGTGTAATTACCTTAACTCTAGCTCCAACCCTGATTATTGGGTTGCTATTGAGTGCATTTTTCTCATTTAACCGCTATCAAGACCTTGAAGGTCAAGTGGTTAACACTGGTACTAGCATCATTGAGCCACTTGCGATTACGAGTGAATCAGGCATGAAGCTCGAAAGTCGAGAGTCTGTTCGTCAGCTTATTAGCTATGCGCATCGAAAGAATTCTAAGCTAGTGCGCAGTATCGCGGTGTTTGATGAGCGTCATGAGTTGTTTGTAACCTCAAACTTCCACCCCGATTTTGAAAGCCTGACCTACCCCAAAGATAAACCGATCCCGCATTTAAGCTCATCGAACCTTCTCGATAATACGCTGATTCTGCGGACACCTATCATCGCCGAAGGCCAGTACATCAATTCAGCCAACGGTCAGTCTCAAGCTAATCAAGCGATCGGCTACATTGCGATTGAATTAGATCTTTCATCACTTCGATTGCAGCAATATCAAGAAGTGTTCTCTGCATTCTTAGTGTTGATTCTCGGGCTTGGTTTATCGGGCGTGTTTGCGTTCCGCTTAATGCACGATGTAACTCAACCGATCACACACATGAAAAACATGGTCGACCGAATTCGTCGAGGTCACCTAGATGTGCGTATCGAAGGTAAGATGCATGGTGAGCTAGACTCGCTGAAAAACGGTATCAATGCGATGGCGGTATCGCTATCAGAGTATCACGTCGAGATGCAGCACAGTATCGACCAGGCCACATCAGATTTGCGTGAAACTCTTGAACAGCTAGAGATTCAAAACGTTGAGTTAGACATCGCGAAGAAACGCGCTCAAGAAGCGGCTCGTGTTAAGTCTGAGTTCTTAGCGAATATGTCTCACGAATTGAGAACGCCGCTGAACGGTGTGATTGGCTTTACTCGTCAAATGCTCAAGACTCACCTATCGAACAGTCAAACCGATTACCTGCAAACCATTGAACGCTCGGCAAACAACCTGCTTAGCATCATCAACGATATCTTGGACTTCTCGAAACTTGAAGCCGGTAAATTAGCCCTAGAGAACATCCCATTTGAATTCCAAGCCAGCCTTGAAGAGGTAGTAAACCTTCAAGCAACCAACGCTCATGAGAAAGGCCTAGAACTGACACTGAAGATCGACCCTAAAGTACCGCCAGGTGTGGTGGGCGATCCACTGCGTATTCAGCAGATCCTAACCAACCTAGTGGGTAACTCAATCAAGTTTACCGAGCGCGGCAATATTGATATCAGCGTTGAGCTGCGTTCACAAAGCGAAGACAACATCGAGCTGCAGTTCATGGTTCGCGATACGGGTATTGGTATCTCGGAGCGTCAACAAGCTCAGCTGTTCCAAGCCTTCAGCCAAGCCGATGCAAGTATCTCTCGTCGCTATGGTGGTACAGGCTTAGGTCTGGTTATCACCCAAAAACTGGTCAGCCAAATGGGCGGAGAGATCAGCCTAACCAGTCGTCTTCACCAAGGCTCTACCTTCTGGTTCACCTTGAGACTATCAACGACTGATATGCCGATGACAGAGCTGATTGAGACGCAGTGTCTGCAAGACAAACAACTGCTGCTTATCGAGCCAAACATGCAAGCGGCATCGATTACTCAGCAAATCCTAACCCAAGAAGGCTTAGTGGTAACGTATCGTTCGGTGATGCCAGATGAGACGACCTCGTATGACTACGTTCTGCTTAACCTAGCCGCCAACCAAGAGTATCAATTTGATACTGTGAGTGGTTGGGCGATCGGTGCGAAGAAGATTGCTCAAAACGTGATTATTGGTACACCAAGTACCGAGCTAGCGTTGGGTGAGCAACTAATGAAAGAGGTCGATGTTCAGTGCATCACCAAGCCTCTTTCTCGTAAGAAGTTGCTGCAAACTCTGGTATCGAATCAGGCACCTACCTTGATTGCACCAGCGATTGAAACGCATTCTGAAGAGAAGTTACCGCTTACTGTGATGGCAGTAGACGACAACCCAGCCAACCTTAAGTTGATTACCGCGCTGCTTAAAGAGCGTGTAGAAACCGTCATCAGTTGTACCAGTGGTCAGCAGGCGATAGACAAAGCGACAGAGACGCCATTTGATATCATCTTCATGGATATTCAAATGCCACAGATGGACGGTGTAACCGCTTGTCAGAACATCAAAAAACTGGCGAACAATGCGAATACACCTGTAATTGCCGTGACCGCACATGCAATGATTGGCGAACGAGATCGACTGCTTGAAGCGGGCATGGATGACTACCTAACCAAACCTATTGAAGAGCATGTTTTACAGCAGGTTCTGATTCATTGGAGCTCGACCTCTGAGGTTGAGCTCATCGAAAAAATAGATCCAGACCACCCAGCGGTCTCTGCTGAAGTCGACAACGGTCCGGTGTCAGAAACTGAAGCCAGCGTGCACACAAACATCATCATTGATTGGCAAGCTGCGATGAAACAAGCCGCCAATAAAGAAGACCTCGCACGCGATATGCTGCAAATGCTCGTCGACTTTATTCCAGAGGTGTATGAGGCAGCAGACAAAGCGATAGAAGACAGTGACTATCCAGTTGAAGAGCTGATACACATCATTCACAAGATGCATGGCAGCAGCTCGTACAGCGGCGTACCAAGGCTAAAATCGGTATGTGCGACAATAGAGAAAGAGCTGCGTTCAGGTACTTCTGTTGAAGACATTGAACCTGAGCTTTTCGAGCTTCAGGATGAATTAGATAAGGTTCAAGCAACCGCGATTCACTACTTGAAACAGGCGAAGGCCTAGCGGGTACTTGTTACTCACTAGTATTCTTTAGAGGGTTTACCCGCCAATAAAAAAGCAGAGCTCATGAGCTCTGCTTTTTTCTGTCTAGAGCCAAGAGCACTAGATATAAAGTCGCGATAATCTGTTTACGATTCGAGTAACACCGTTGCCACAGCGTAGTGACGCTCATCCGAGATAGTCAGATGAATCGATGTTGTGCCATTCGCCTCTGCGATTTCACGCGCTTTCTTGTGTAAGCTCAATACTGGCTTACCATGCTCATCGTTTGAAATCTCAAAGTCGTGGAAGGTAACACCCAGCGCAATCCCCGTACCTAACGCCTTAGATGCAGCTTCTTTAGCAGCAAAACGTTTTGCAAGGTAACGGCCTTTTTGCTTCAACTGTTGGAATACTTCAAACTCAGAATCCGTCAAAATACGCTGAGCAAAAGCGTCGCCACTTCGCGACAGCGCCTTCTCGACACGTTCGATTTCTGCGATATCTGTACCTAATCCAACAACTGCCATGTTTCCTCTACTACTTAACTTCTGTCTAATGATTAACTGTACATCGCTTAGTGCCGACGACTTGCCGAACTAAGCGTTGTTACGTGCTGTTTCCATGATTGCTTTCATGTCTGCAACGGCTTTGTTTAAGCCATCAAACACTGCACGTCCCATGATCGAGTGACCGATGTTCAGCTCGTAGATCTCTGGAAGTGCCGCAATCGGTGCTACGTTGTGGTAAGTCAGACCATGACCCGCATTGACTGTGATACCTAAGTCATCTGCATAGCTTGCGCCTGCTGCGATCTTCTTAAGCTCGTCTTGTTGATCTTCTTCTGTCTTAGCATCAGCATAGTGACCCGTGTGCAGTTCAATGAACGGTGCGCCACACGCTTTTGCAGCATCGATTTGCTCACGGTCAGCATCGATAAACAGAGATACCTTGATACCTGCTGCAGACAGTTTTTGTGTCGCCGCTTTGATCTTCTCTAGTTGACCAACTACGTCCAAGCCACCTTCAGTGGTTAGCTCTTCACGTTTTTCAGGAACCAGACAAACAAACTCAGGATTAGTATCGAGTGCAATTTGAACCATCTCGTCCGTTACGGCCATCTCCAAGTTCATGCGAGTTTGAAGTGTTTCAGCCAGAATACGCACATCGCGATCAACGATGTGACGACGGTCTTCACGCAGGTGAATAGTAATGCCATCTGCACCAGCACGTTCAGCGATTTCAGCTGCGTGTACTGGATCTGGGTATTTAGTACCACGTGCATTACGTAGTGTTGCAATATGGTCGATATTAACGCCTAAAAGGATTGAGCTCATTTTCCAATACTCCGTGCTCTGGAGAGGGCTATTGTTGGCATAAATAGCTCTCTACTTTTTAATGGTTTGCCGCCAAGATACGGCTTTAAGGCTATGCGTGTAAAGCGTTTTGCCGCTTTTAACTGCTCTTTAGTGATAAACCTACGTTCGCTGATTGCAATAAGTTCATCGCCCATAAAAGTCAGGTTATCTCGACGTACTGAAGCGATGAAACCTTTCTGCTCTCGATAGCGATAAGTCATGCTCGGATCAATCGCTTCGCCAGTGCCCGCGCAGTGTAAAAAGTCGACGCCGTAACCCATAGCAGATAATAGAGCCAGCTCAAAGCGACGCAGTGCTGGCTCAGGATTATCATTATGCGCCAGCTCTGTTAAAGCATGAAGATAGTCGTGAAAAAGTGCAGGCATCGGTACTTCCGCCATCAATACCCGACCGATAAGCTCGTTCACGTACATGCCTGAATACAGATTAATACCGGCGAGAGGGAGCCCCAAGCTGATGGGTTCAGCTTGGCGTAAGGTTTTCATCGAACCATTACCAGACCACTTAAGCAATAGCGGCGTAAAAGGTTGTAATGCACCTTTCAAATTGGAACGCTTGCTGCGAGCGCCTTTAGACATCAACGTCACCCGACCGAACTCTTCGCTGAAGACGTCCAAGATCAGGCTCGACTCACTGTATGGTCGACGGTGCAACACAAAGCATCGCTGTAACCCTTCGCTCAATCACTTACCCTTATTACAGATACAAAAAGAGAGAGTTCGCACTCTCTCTTGGATTTATCTTCAGTTCAACTTTCTTAATCTCAGAAAGTGACGTTCAATATATTATAGATCGTCGATGTAGCCTAACGAGCGAAGTGCACGCTCATCATCAGCCCAGCCAGATTTAACCTTGACCCAAGTCTCTAGGTAAACCTTACGGCCGAATAGCTCTTCCATATCGATACGCGCTTCACGACCAATCGTTTTGATCTTCTCGCCCGCTTTACCAATCACCATTTTCTTCTGGCCTGTACGCTCAACAAGAATCAGTGCATTGATGTGGAAGCCATCGTTATCTGGGTTGTAATCGAAACGTTCGATTTCAACCGTTACCGAGTAAGGTAGCTCGTCACCCGTAAAGCGCATCAGCTTTTCACGGATAATTTCAGAGGCCATAAAACGTTGCGAGCGATCAGTCACGTATTCTTCAGGGAAGTGGTGTGTCGCTTTAGGTAAATGTTCACGTACGTGCTTACGCAGTACATCAATATTTTTACCTTGCTTCGCTGAGATTGGCACTACATCAATGAAGTCCATCTTCTTAGAGACTTCCATCATGTGCTGCATCACGTTAGTACGGTCTTGAACGTTATCTACTTTGTTGATGCAAAGTACAACTGGGAAGTCAGTCTTCTTCAGTTTGTTCAGAACCATCTCATCGTCGTCAGTCCAGTGAGTACCATCGACAAGGAAGAATACTAGGTTTACATCACTCAATGAGCTGTTCGCCGCACGGTTCATCAAGCGGTTGATGGCACGCTTTTCTTCAATATGAAGTCCAGGAGTATCAACAAAGATCGCTTGGTAATCACCCTCAGTTTCAACGCCCATAATACGGTGACGTGTCGTCTGTGGTTTACGTGATGTAATAGAAATCTTCTGACCCAGAATATGGTTCAGAAGCGTCGACTTACCTACATTTGGGCGACCGACAATAGCGATGAAGCCACAGTGTTGGTTTTCCGGTAGGCCTGTTTTTTTGCTATCAGATGAAAAGAATGCATCGATATCGAAATCTTGGTTGTTATCAGACATTGCTTAGTTGCTCTAATGCTGTTTCAGCAGCCGCTTGTTCTGCCTTGCGGCGGCTAGTGCCTTTACCGATAACAGGTTTATCCACACCTGCCACTTCACACTCAACCGTAAACTCTTGGTTGTGTGCTTCACCTTTAATATTAGTTACTGTGTAGACAGGTAGAGGATTTCTTCGACCTTGCAAAAACTCTTGTAGGCGAGTTTTCGGATCTTTTTGAGATACTCCAGGCTGAATAGCATCTAGGCGAGATTGGTACCAGCTTAAAATAATGCCGCGAACCGTCTCGGTATCACTATCTAAATAGACAGCGCCGATGACCGCTTCAACCGCATCCGCTAGAATAGAATCACGACGGAAACCGCCACTCTTCAACTCACCTGGACCTAATTTTAAGTAATCTCCTAGTTCGAATTCACGACCTAGTTCTGCCAATGTATGACCACGTACTAATGTTGCGCGCATGCGGCTCATATCACCTTCGTTTACCTTAGGAAAACGGTGGTAAAGATCATCAGCGATAACAAAACTTAAAATTGAATCGCCCAGAAACTCAAGACGTTCGTTATGTTTACCTGCGGCGCTGCGGTGAGTCAGCGCCAAGTGGATAAGATCGGCATCATTAAACTGATAGCCAATCTTTCTCTCTAGTTTATCAATTGGAGAATTCATGCTCTCTCGATGTGTTATGTGATCGATTAATGAATCCCACCGATGCGATTAAAACGCACACCAGTAGGAATCCATGTTGGAAGTACACTGTCTGAACCGCGTTCGAATTCGAAGCTGATCCAAATAGCAACGGCCTTACCAACAAGGTTTGCTTCAGGGACAAAGCCCCAGTAACGGCTATCGGCACTGTTGTCACGGTTATCACCCATCACAAAGTACTGGCCTTCTGGAACGACCCATTCGTTAACACCATTGCGAGGCTGATATGCTTGCACACGATCGCGGCGCAATGGGTTAACTAAAATCTGGTGTTCTACGTCTCCAAGCTGTTCGTTCAGCTGAATCAGAGGCACACCATCTTGAATAAATTGGCTCTCTTCAACATTACTTAGTTTCACTGGTTCACAGCTACTTGTACCCTTCGCCTGAATGCAGATCTCTTTACGACTGCTGTAGCGAATGGTGTCACCTGGCATACCAACAACACGCTTGATGTAGTCGATGTTAGGCTGAGGTGGGTACTTAAATACGATTGAATCACCACGCTCTGGCTTGCCCGTTTCTACCAGTTGAGTGCGCCATACTGGGTCTTTTAGACCGTACGCGTACTTCTCTACCAAGATGAAGTCACCAACCAAAAGCGTTGGCATCATCGAGCCAGAAGGGATTTGAAACGGTTCATAAATAAATGAACGCAGAACCAAAACAAATGCAATTACCGGGAAAATGGACACACTGTTCTCAACCCACCAAGGTTGAGCCGTAACTTTTGCGCTAGTTTCAGCGTCTAGGCCATTCGATTGTGCTTCAACGTCAGCAAGCTTTTGCTGGCGCTTCTTCGCCCACACAAACTTTTCCAACGCCCATACAATGCCGGTCACTAGAGTTACGATCACTAAGATAAGCGAAAATGTATTAGCCATTGATATCCCTTAAATTTCATTTCTTTAAAAATAACGAAAGTGAAAGAGTAGCGAGCTACTCTTTCACTTTCAATTATTCGTTTAATGCTGGATAAAGTTAATCTTTGCCAACATGAAGGATTGCAAGGAAAGCTTCTTGAGGCAGTTCAACGTTACCGATCTGCTTCATACGCTTCTTACCTTCTTTTTGTTTCTTAAGAAGTTTCTTCTTACGACTGATATCACCACCGTAACATTTTGCGATTACGTTCTTACGCAGTTGTTTCACTGTAGAACGAGCAATGATGTGGTTACCAATCGCTGCTTGAATCGCGATATCGAACATCTGACGAGGGATGAATTCTTTCATCTTCTCTACCAGTAGACGACCACGAGACTGAGCAATATCTTTGTGCGTAATGATAGCTAGTGCATCAACTGTTTCGCCATTCAGCAGTACGTCTACACGTACCATGTTTGATGGCTCGTAACGTTGGAAGTTGTAATCCAATGATGCATAGCCGCGAGACGTTGACTTCAGACGGTCGAAGAAGTCTAGAACTACTTCTGCCATAGGAAGATCGTACGTCACAGCAACTTGGTTACCGTGGTAGACCATGTCTACTTGTACGCCACGCTTCTCAACACACAGTGTGATTACGTTACCTAGGTAATCCGAAGGTACCAGAATATTACAGCGTGCAATTGGCTCACGAATTTCTTCTAGGTCATTAACCGCTGGCAGTTTAGCCGGGCTATCAACGTAAAGAACCGTTTTATCTGTTTTTACAACTTCATACACTACTGTTGGAGCAGTTGTGATTAGGTCTAGGTCGTATTCACGCTCTAGACGCTCTTGGATGATCTCCATGTGAAGCATTCCTAAGAAGCCACAACGGAAACCAAAACCAAGTGCTGCTGAACTTTCTGGTTCAAAGAACAGTGATGCATCGTTCAGGCTTAATTTGCCTAACGCGTCACGGAAGTTTTCGTAGTCATCAGATGATACAGGGAATAGACCAGCGTATACCTGAGGCTTCACTTTTTGGAAACCAGGTAGACGTTCAGTGCTGCCGCCTTTTGCAAGCGTCAACGTATCACCAACCGGTGCACCTAGGATGTCTTTAATACCACAAACAACCCAACCTACTTCGCCAGTATTTAGCTCTGTAGTATCGATTTGCTTAGGCGTGAAGATACCTAGACGGTCAACACCCCATACTTGGTCTGTCGACATTACTTTGATCTTATCGTTCTTCTTCAGCTTACCGTTTTTGATACGAACCAAAGAAACTACGCCAAGGTAGTTATCGAACCAAGAGTCAATGATCAACGCTTGTAGAGGCGCTTCAGGATCACCTTCCGGTGGCGGGATTGCCGTCACGATGTTTTCTAGAACATCATCAACACCCAAACCTGTTTTCGCAGAACAGCGAGTCGCTTCCATCGCATCGATGCCAACGATCTCTTCGATTTCTTCAGCAACACGTTCTGGTTCAGCAGCTGGTAGGTCAATCTTGTTCAAGATTGGCACTACTTCCAGTTCCATTTCGATTGCTGTGTAACAATTTGCTAGAGTTTGTGCTTCAACACCTTGGCCAGCATCCACTACAAGTAGTGCGCCTTCACAAGCCGCTAGAGAACGAGATACTTCGTAAGAGAAGTCTACGTGTCCAGGAGTGTCGATAAAGTTAAGTTGGTAAGTTTCACCATCTTTAGCTTTGTAGTCTAAAGTCACACTCTGCGCTTTAATTGTAATACCACGCTCGCGTTCTATATCCATAGAATCGAGGACTTGAGCTGCCATCTCACGTTCACTTAATCCTCCACAAACTTGGATTAAGCGGTCAGAAAGGGTCGACTTACCGTGGTCGATGTGGGCGATAATCGAAAAATTACGAATGTGCTTCATAGGCTTGGTGTGACTAAACTCTTTGAATAGGGATAATAAGAAAGCCGCGACGCGTCCAATCTACAGTCAGCATTGGTGGCGGCATTTCAATCAAGTTGGCAGATTCTACCCAATTTAAGGGCAAGAAGCATCATAAATTAGACGAGAGACTCACCTAGGATTCGAATCAAGACGACTTCTTGCTTGGATTTGTCTTCCATGGGTTTGGCTAACCGCTTCGCTAAGGCAATCCCACCAGCAGTAAACAGTGCTGCACTTAAGATAACAATGCCCTCGCCCCCCTGGAGTAAGGGTTGTAACAAGAGTTGCCCAAAACCAGCACCAATCATCAACATGAAAAGTGGGATGAGATAAACAATCGCCGCCGACTGAAGTAGGCTTTTTTCTGGAAAGCCAATTTCTACGATTTGTCCAGCTTTGACTAAGCTTTTGGTTTTAAGCTGCCAAAACAAAGATTTATTGCCAACAGCCTTGGTCACAATACCCGTACCGCAGTTTTTTTGAGAAGAACAGCTGCTACAACTGGTTTGTTGTTCGCAGCTCAATTGAACAAAGTATTGCTTACCTTTTTGTTCAACCGAGCTAACGGTCGCCAGCGCGGTCATCATTGCGCTTGTACCGATTTATTAAATGTAACTGACTGAGCAATACGTTTTGCAGTTGCCGGCGGAATGTCACCAACCACAGAGATCTCTTTATCGCCAATCACTAAGCTGTGCAAGGTTCTACGCCCTTGACGCACCAGCTGCCCTTTCAATGAATGCTCATCTTTTTCCGCGATATAAACCGAAAAGTTAAACAGTCCATCACTGAAAAGCTGACTTTCAACCATTTTATCGGTCGCAGCCATTTGATAGCGGCTAAGCTCTTTTGATTTAAACCCTTCAGGAATCCACGACGCTTGCCAGTTAGTTTCACTCACTAAGCCTTCCGGTAATGATAAAACTTTCGGCAATTGAGCTTGGCTCAAGCCACCCATAGCCTCAGCAATCTTATCGTTCACCACGTAAGAGATAGTGCGGTACTGTTCAAGCACTTCGCCATCACGATCCAAAAGGTCGGCACGCAAAGGAAGATTCGTTTTTTCGTCTACCCAAACCACGTAAGAGTAGCGAAGGCCATCTTTCGGCACGACACGCAGCACTTGAGTGGTGCTACCTGCTTCACGAGAGCGACCAACTTTCACAAAGTCGTAGTACTGATTCAGAGATTCGATATCTCGATTAATCATCGGAATAACAGGCGCAACCATGCTGCCTGACTGAATCGTAAATGGCTCTGTACCCGGCTCGATGTAGCTAACTTCGTTGCCACGTCGAATGACTTCACGAACAGGGCCGCTTAGATAAACAAGGTGTGCAAGTTGTTGGTCGTCGTTAACCGCATGGCGATAAACAAGAGGCTCAATACTGCTCTTCTTTATCAAAATGTAGGAGAGTTCGTAATTTAGATGCTGACTGGCCTCGTTCATTTGATGCAACAAGGCCTTTGCAGTGGTTTCCTCTGCAAAGGCTGTTGGAGACATCAAGCTGAACAGTGTCAGTGCACTGACCAGGATTTTCTTCATTCAATGTCCGATTCTAGATGTGCATCTTGCATTGGCGATGCATCACTGTTTAATCTTAGCTGCAGCTCATAATCTTCTAACAATGCATGAACGCGTTTGCGCTGCTCTTGCAAGTTAGCTTCAGATGCTGGTTTCTCAACAGAGTCACGCGTTAAACTTACTGGTTCCGCAGAACCGGCAAATGGAATCGTCTGGAGTACAGGCAACTGCTCTGGTGCTGCAGGGTCGCTACCACCATATTGTTGAACACCTAATACAACGGCTAATGAAACACACGCTGCCACGGCAACTTGTCCAAACTGTTGTAACCACGCCGGAAGCTGACGCTTCGCTTGCTGAGGTTTAGGTTGCTCTTCAATTGGAGCAACAGTAGGTTCAACATTCACTTGGTGCAGGTTCGACATTGAACCATGTGCAGGCTCGTTCTCAAGCGCTGCCGCTACACTATTAGCAATGTTCCACTCTGGAGTTTCTGGCGAATCCCCACGCATAACATCACCAATTAAATGGTAACTCTGCCAAGTATCCATGCTTTCTTGATCAGATTCTAGATCTACAATGAGAGCTTTATCGATCGTTTCACCATCCATGAGTGCCGAAAGCTTTTCTTTATCAGCCATTATTTTCACCATAATTATTACAAGTTCTAGCGTTGCAAAAGAGGTTTGATTTTCTTTTCCACCGCTTCACGAGCTCGGAAAATACGCGAACGTACGGTTCCTACAGGGCAATCCATTACTTCTGCAATCTCTTCGTAGCTCAAACCTTCGAGCTCTCGCAACGTCATTGCAGTTTTTAAGTCTTCTGGTAGCGCTTCAATCGCTCCAAAAACAACTTGTTTCAATTCTTTAGACAGCGTTAAGTTCTCAGGGTTCGATATTTCTTTTAACGCGCTGCCTGTTTCGTAATATTCTGCATCTTCTGCATCTACATCGGTTACTGGCGGCCTACGGCTTTGGGCAACGATATGATTTTTAGCGGTGTTCACGGCAATTCGGTATAACCATGTATAGAAGGCACTCTCGCCACGAAAGTTAGGTATCGCGCGGTAAGCTTTAATAAAAGCTTCTTGTGCTACATCAGGTACATCACCGGAATTATTCACGTATCGAGAGATAAGATTACAAACTTTGTTTTGATACTTAACCACTAGTAAGTTAAATGCCTGCTTATCTCCACTCTGAACTCGCTCAATCAACACTTGATCGGTTAGCTGCTCGTTCATTCGAGCGGGTACTCCTATTGTTATAACCCTCACCTTCACAGATATGGGTACTAATTATGCGAAATGTAGTATTGACACCACCGTCTACAAGAGCACTATTGTGACTAAGCCAAATACCGAAAGTTCCAACTTTCTTAAAATTATTTGCCATTATTGTTTCACAATGTGATGTAATAAAAATAGCTATCCCTATCAATTTGGGGAAACTTGAGCAAAAGCAATGGTATTGAGCAATTAAATATTTCTAGATAGCTGTCTATATATTGATTTTGCATAGCGTTTAAGGATGACTCTGGAGAGATTATAACAGTCTTAGCCAAACTCCTAAAACAAGACAAAGTCAATTGAGAGTGGACAACTCGACTATAGCCCGGGATTTAATAAGTTTTATGAACGCAAACCGTGAACATCAGTGTGATGTATTAGTGGTAGGAAGTGGTGCGGCAGGCTTGTCATTAGCCTTACGCGTAGCAGAACATGCAAAAGTAATTGTATTAAGCAAAGGACCACGCAGCGAAGGATCGACGTATTACGCACAAGGTGGTATCGCCGCGGTGTTCGATGAGTCGGACAGTATTGAGTCTCATGTAGAGGATACTCAAATCGCTGGGGCTGGGTTATGCGAAGAAGATACAGTTCAATTCATTGCTGAAAATGCGAAAGAGTGTGTGCAATGGCTGATTGATGGTGGTGTTCCATTTGATAAAGATGAGAACAGCACAGAAGGCCAACCAAAATATCACCTCACTCGTGAGGGTGGCCACAGTCACCGCAGAATTCTGCACGCTGCCGATGCAACTGGCATGGCGATGCAAACCTCACTACAAGATAACGTCAACAACCACCCAAATATCGAGATCTTCGAGCGCCACAATGCGCTGGATTTGATCACGGAAGATAAGATTGGTGGTTCAAAAGACAAGGTGATCGGTGCCTACATTTGGAACCGTAACCAAGAACATGTTGAAACCGTGCGCGCTAAGTTTGTTGTATTAG
Organism: Vibrio sp. 10N.247.310.98; assembly: GCF_041467395.1. Lineage (NCBI taxonomy): Bacteria > Pseudomonadati > Pseudomonadota > Gammaproteobacteria > Vibrionales > Vibrionaceae > Vibrio > Vibrio sp. 10N.247.310.98. Next base: position 37,714 of record NZ_JBFSUL010000021.1, read on the forward strand.
CAACAGGCGGCGCTTCAAAGGTTTACCAATACACCTCTAACCCAGATGTTTCTTCAGGTGATGGTATTGCTATCGCTTGGCGTGCGGGTTGTCGTGTGGCAAACCTTGAGTTCAACCAGTTCCACCCAACTTGTTTATTCCACCCAGAAGCGCGTAACTTCCTACTAACGGAAGCACTGCGTGGTGAAGGTGCTTACTTGCGTCGTCCAGATGGTTCTCGCTTTATGAAGGACTTCGATGAGCGCGGTGAACTGGCGCCACGTGATGTGGTTGCTCGTGCAATTGACTTCGAAATGAAGCGCTTAGGTGCCGACTGTATGTATGTTGATATCAGCCACAAGCCTGAAGAATTCATCACAGCGCACTTCCCGATGATCCATACTCGCTTGATGGACTTGGGCATCGACATGACCAAAGAGCCGATCCCTATCGTACCAGCCGCTCACTACACGTGTGGTGGTGTCATGGTGAATAAGCAGGGTCAAACCGACCTAACGAACTTGTATGCGATTGGCGAAGTGAGCTACACCGGCTTACACGGTGCAAACCGAATGGCTTCTAACTCACTGCTTGAGTGTGTGGTTTACGCATGGGCAGCAGCAAAAGATATCGTTGAGAACATCGACCAATCTCAACTGTGCGCTGAACTGCCAGCATGGGATGAAAGCCAGGTCACCAACAGTGATGAAGAAGTTATCATTCAACACAACTGGCACGAACTGCGCCTATTCATGTGGGATTACATGGGCATTGTTCGAACGGATAAACGACTAGAGCGAGCATTGCGTCGCATTCAGATGCTGCAACAAGAAACTCATGAGTACTACAGCTACTTCAAGGTTTCGAATAACCTATTAGAACTGCGTAACTTGCTACAAGTGGCAGAGCTAATGGTTCGTTGTGCAATGCAACGTAAAGAGAGCCGCGGCCTCCACTACACGTTGGATTACCCTGAACTTGCAGAAGACAGTGGCCCAACGATTCTGACGCCAGAGAAACGCCAATCATAATAATTGGTTAAACGTGCTTAGCGAATTAGCCGTCAGCGGAAAATGATTAAACGAAAGGGAGCCGAGAGCTCCCTTTTCTTTTGTCTAACGCTTTCTTTTATCTAGCGTGTTCGTTGTAAGTTCGCCAGAAAATGACGATATTCGCGCTCGCAACAGCTGTCCCGCCAAAGCAGTACCGAGTGCCCACATTCAAACTGCAATTTAACGAAGAACTGCGCCCAGATCTTATCAACGGACTTGAGTCGGTAAGTTCGGTCATTGAGTCGAATATCACCATCCTCTCTGTAATCAAAACGCCCATAGACACTATTTAGAATCACATGATTGTTTCTGAACAAGCGGATCATTAAAGCTAAGCAATAAAGGCTGGCGGCAAGTGGAATAGAAGACAGGACGATGAAAAACAAAAGGCACCCAAAAATAGTGCCTTTTGCAAATAATGCGGAATACGAAGGGTTAAGCTGAAGCTTAACGAACCTTGCTGAGGTTGTGTGCGACAATTTTATCAACCATTGATGCATGGCCTAGGTTTTCACTGCGTCCGTGGCCCATTACCCAAGTAAACAAATCTGGATCATCACACTCTAATAGAGAAACAAACTCGCGCTGTTCCTGCTCTTGCAATGAATCAAAACACTCTTCGAAAAATGGCATGATGACTACATCAAGTTCTAACATGCCGCGACGGCAACCCCATTTAATTCGTGCTTTCTGCTCTGCAGTGTACATTGGCTATCCTCACCTATAATTTTTCTTTCTCGGAGTGTAACAAGTCATACGCCCTGCAACTACTATGTGAGTCACAGTCCCTATCTAAGCTCACAAAAAAACCTAGGCTGACAAAGAAACAGAACCGGATTAACATAGAGCCAAATAAAATTCTTAGGAAAGATAAAATGGATTGGAAAAACATATTTCAGCCACTCGCTCATACGCAAAATGAATCGCTTCCAGAACTGATGATGACACACGTATCAGACTGGAGTGCAATTACCATGATAGGCGATGACAAAAAGTCGTACCTACAGGGTCAAGTAACGTGCGATGTCGTCACTCTTCCTAATGATGAATCCACATTAGGCGCGCACTGTGATGCAAAAGGAAAGGTATGGAGTATCTTTCGTTTGTTCCACCACAACGGTGGCTACGCACTCATGCAACCTAAATCAGCGATTGAAGTCGAGCTCGTTGAAATCAAGAAGTACGCGGTGTTCTCTAAGGTCGATATCGAGCAAACGTCTGACGTTGTTATCGGTGTGATGGGTTCGTCAGCTAATCAATACATTGATTCTATTTCAGAAAGCCAAGGTAATGTGCGTGCTATCTCTGGTGGTACAGCGGTTCAAGTTGCAGATAACCGCTGGGCTCTACTTGTGACAGAAGAAGCCGCTGAAGCCTTGGTATCAAACAGCGCTGCGGAGAAAGTATCAGAAACACTTTGGCAATATCATGAAATTCTTGATGCTCAGCCTAACCTATCGAAAGCAGAGCAAAACGAGCACATCCCTCAAGCGCTTAACCTGCAAGCGATTGGCGGTATCAGCTTTTCAAAAGGCTGTTACACAGGTCAAGAAACGGTTGCTCGTGCTAAGTACCGTGGCATGAACAAGCGTGAGATGCGCATTGTGTCGGGCACAACTGCGGACGTGCTGTCGTTAGAAAACCCTATTGAACTGGAACGTAGTGTGGGTGAGAACTGGCGTGGCGCAGGCCGACTATTAAACGTCTATCAATTTGCTGATAACCGAGCGATTGGTTTGATGGTACTGCCAAACAACCTTGATGACGATGTTCAGCTGCGACTGACCGCGCAGCCTGATCAAACATGGAATATCCTGCCACTGCCGTACAGCCTTGACGACGAGTAACCACGTGGAAACGCTGATTACACAATGGCTGGATCAACAGCAGGTGAATTATCGCCTGCTGATGCAAAGCAAGCCAACCACCAGCATTGAAGAAACCGCACAAGAGCGAGGCATCGACGCCTCTCAAATGGTGAAGTGCATCCTGCTCAAGGATATGGGCAACCAGTATGCGTTAGCCTGTACTGCTGGCGATCGCTCTGTCGACCCCAAGAAAGTACGCTCGGTACTGAATTGCCGTCGAATGACCTGTGTGTCGCTCGCTGATGTTGAAGCGATCACCGGTTTTAAAGTGGGTTGTGTTGGTCCGCTCGCTCTCAAGAGACACATGCCGATCATTTTTGATCCTTCCATTCAAAACAACTCGACCGTAACCATTAGCTCCGGCGACCGAATGGCTGGCGTTGCGCTGGATCTCAATGATCTTATGGCGCTATGTGCACCGACCGTCGCGGACATCAGTCGATGATCGTTTAGATCATGCTTCGCAAACTTCATTTTAATATTTCATTGAGTACATTTTTAGTGTGAACCTCGTCATAAGAAGAACACACCATTAATAAATAGTTACTCAAAATAAAAGCATAAGTAGTCACAAAGTTAAATTTGCGTTATTGTAAATTTACTGACTAGCTATTAAGCAAATCAGTGCAAGTGAATCCACTGAGTAACATCAGTATCCACTTTTGTGTAATGCATCTGTGACTATTCGCCCGTTTTAGACGGGCTTTTTTTTGTCCGAAATTTACAATTTGATTACACAAACAAAAAAATCCCGCCTATTCTTATACTTGTAACATTATCACTGCTTAATACTGAACAGAAAAGTTCACGGCAGTTCACTACTCAGTATTATTTTGGGGAGGAGCTCACGTAAAAATAGATATTTACTGAAGAAAGTGCTTAGAACAGCACAAATATCTAATTAACGTCAACGCTACTGCATATAACTCCATGCTTATCACAATTATTATCTCGGAATTTTTCTATAATATGCAGGCTAGGTAAATATAAGGATAATTAAGAATGAGACTGTTTAAGCGCTATACACCGAGTATGATTGCTAAACATGTAAGTCGACTTTTCAAAGGACGAATCTACATTTACGGCGTAGGAAAATTTGAGTTTGATAACGGTAAGCTAGTGCTACCAGACCGAGCAGAAAAACGTCACTTTCAAACAGTGAAAGAAATAAATAGTGAAATCATGAAACTGCGCTGCGCGTACGCATGACCTGATTATCTACAGAATTAAAAACAAAAAGGGTTGGCATTATGCCAACCCTTTTTTCGTACCAATTTTCGTATCAATGATGATTCGATATACCACCAGAACACTATGTCATTATCGATGAGTCACTGGACGCTTAGCTAAGTCAGGAAGATTGCCAGACAAACCCAGTGCGCGCTTCATGATCTCATCTTTCGCACCCGGTAATTGGCCCGCAAGCTTCATACCAATGCCACGAATCAGCTTCTTAGCTGGGTTATCGCCTTCAAACAGATCTTTAAAGCCCTGCATTGAAGCAATCATTTTCGCCGCCTCTGCTTTTCTCCAGCGCTCGTAGCCGCGAAGATTACGCTTGGTGCCAATGTCTTCACCCGCAGACCATAGCTTTAACAGCTCTTGCGCTAGGCTTGCTGCGTCTAATAGGCCAAGGTTCACGCCCTGCCCTGCTAATGGGTGAATGGTATGAGCAGCATCACCAACCAAAGCCACACGCTCTACCGCAAAGTCACGCGCATAACGCATGCGCAGTGGGAAGGCAAAACGGTCACCAACCACTTCACATAAGCCCAGCTTTGCATCGAACTCAGCTGTTAACTGCTTGTTGAATTCAGCATCCGACATTGATACGAGGTTCTCGGCACGATTTGGTTCCGTAGACCAAACAATCGAGCTCATGTTGCTTGGTTGCATTGGTAGGAATGCCAATGGGCCTTGAGGCGTGAAGATTTGACGAGCAACGCTGTGGTGCGGCTCTGTGGTTTTGATGTTCGCGACAATCGCACTGTGTCCGTAATCCCAATGTGTTAATGGGATATCTTGCTGCTTACGAACCCAAGAGTTTGCGCCGTCTGCTCCAACAACTAACTTAGCTGTCAGTGCTTGACCATTGTCCAATGTTAACCAAGCTTCACTTTCACCAATCGCCATCGTTTTACACGTTGCGGGCATATACAGGCTGACGTTGTCTTGTTTCTTAACCTGATCAAGCAGCGCTAATTGAATCACACGGTTTTCAACGATATGACCCAAGTTCGGCTGAGCCAAGCGTGTCGAGTCAAACTCAATACGAGCGAAACTGTCTTGTTCCCACACTTCCATCGCTTGATACGGTGCAGCGCGTCTTTGTTCGATACCTTGCCATGCACCTAGGTTACGAAGAATCACTTCACTAGAACGACTCAACGCGGATACACGCACATCAGGCAGCTCACTCAGCCCTTCACTAGGCGCTCTGCCTTCAATGACAGCGATTCTTAGGTCACTGTCTTTTAGGGCAGCAGCAAGCGCTAGGCCAACCATGCCACCACCAACAATCGCGATATCAACACTTTGCATCATTATTTATTACCTTATCTTTCTACTAGGCCAAGCGTATGACGCAAAAGTGGACCTTTAAGTGGTGGAAGGTTATCTATTACGGCTAACCCAAGATTACGCCCAATGCGAGCGGTCATATAATCGTTTGAGAACAGGTGAACTAGGCTTGAAGTCAACGTGATCGTTGCGTCTCGGTCTTGTTCTCTACGCTTTCTAAAGTTAACAAGACCACGGTAACGACCTACATCATCTAACTGGGTACACAACTCTTCTGCCAAGGAAGCCACATCTCGGATGCCTAGGTTAAAGCCTTGCCCCGCAATTGGGTGAAGCGTTTGAGCAGCATTACCAACAATGGCAAATCGATGAGAGATATTTTGCTGTCGGTGACGAAGAATCAGAGGGTAACTCGCGCGCTTGCCGACCTTCTCTAATCGGCCAAGTCGCCAGCCAAAGTCATTCTGCAATTGCTCAAGAAATTCATTGTCGTTTAGCGTCATCACTTTTTGTGCTTGCTCTGGTGTTAAACACCAAACCAACGATAAACGGTTGTCACTCATCGGTAATAGAGCAACTGGCCCATGATGGGTAAAACGCTCAAATGCGCGACCTTGGTGAGGTTCACTCGCCACAATATTGGCAATCACAGCGACTTGCTCAAAGTCGTGCTCACTCAATGAGATATTGAGCTGTTGGCAACAGGTTGAGATTGCACCGTCAGCAGCAACCAGTAACTTAGTGGTTACTGTTTGCCCACTTGTCAGTTCAATCGTCGTCAACGCTTCTTCACGTTCAACTTTACTAACAGACTCAGGACAAAGCATGGTAATTGCCGCTTCTGATTCAAGTTTCTGCTGATAGATTCGACCCACATCTGCTAACTCGACCACGTAGCCAAGCGCATCTACAGCAAGCTCTTCACTGTAGATGTCTGTCATTCCGGCATGCCCGCGATCCGAAACATGGATATCTTTAATCGGGGTCGCGACCGGAGCGATAGATTGCCATAAGCGCAAAGAATCCAGGATCTGCACCGTGCCATAGGACAAAGCAATCGAACGAGAATCAAACCCAGGGTGAGCTTGATGATCAACCTGATAAGGCTCCACTACCGCAATCGACAGTGAACCTTGGCTTAGGTGATTCAAAGCAAGGGCTAAGGTTGCCCCTGCCATTGCGCCACCAGCAATTACAACATCATACTGAGCCATCATAACCTCAAACCGGCCAACGAATTAATGAATGGTAGGCGCCGCATCTTCAGATGGGCGAGCACCAAATTCAGCATGAATCGTTAGTGCACACGCTTTTACGTGCTCAATAACGTGCTCTAGAAGCTGCGCTTGCTCTTCCAGATCATCTTCTTCGTCAATGCCTAGCTTAGCCATCTCTTCTAGATCAGCTAATGCTTCTTTTGTACTGTCAGACGCTTTGTTCAATTGAGCGCCAACCAAGCCTAGACCAGTAATGAAATGGTTAATCCAATCAGACACACCATCAGCCAAGTCAAATAGGCTTGCGCTTGCGTCTTCGTCAGGCAGCAACATAGACAATTCCATACCCGAACCTGTGATTTCACTGGTCGTTACTTTCAGTGTCGCTTCCGCTAGCGTTAATGCGCGATCTGGCCAACCCATGCCTTCATTGGTGTAATCGAAGATCAGTGGTTGCCAGCTTTTATCTGCAAGGCTTAAGCCTCCGCTTAACATACCCGTTAATAAACCGTGCATCTCAGCAGGGGTTACGGCTAGACTTGCCGATTGAAGTTCAGTCGCAACCGTTAGGTAGTCAGGTAAAGTAGTTTCGCTCATCAGATAGCTCGCTCAGTTATTCTTTATATCGATAGTATAATCGTACCACTTCACCCCAATTCTGGTAAGCATCGATCCCCAGCAATTGAAGGATGACTGACTACCAATTATTCAATTTGCTGAATTACTGTGTGCTCAAGCTCTCATTTACAAACAGTCACTCTGAAAAGCTTGAATCTTAATAGCGGTTTACCTATAGTTTCTCCCTCAGAGGAGATTGCTTCCTCATCGGTACTTGCACTTTTTCTTTCTCAAAAAATGGCGAAGGGCAACAGCCTTAAAATAGCGCGTTAAAGAGTTCATCCATCATGAGTAATCAAGCGGTAGACGTTGAAATATTAGGAAAACTGACTCGAGTGAATTGTCCACCAGGGCAAGAAGAGTCATTGATTGCAGCGGCGGCCGATCTTGATAATCGATTGAAAGAGATGGCTGAACGTACTAAGGTAACCAATGAAGTGAAGCTGCTGACTATCGCAGCTCTGAATATTTGCTACGAATTACAAACCAAGAAGTTTGAAGCAAATGATGAACAAAACGCACTGACCGAGCGAATGGAACAGCTCACGACATCACTTTCAGATGTCCTCAGTAAAGTTAAGCACGGACAGCAATAGCGTACACAAAATTTACCCTGGAGTGTTTGTCAGAGGATTCACGTCCCCGAGCCGATAAGCAATCCCTAAGGGTTAGTACTTGAGTGCTATTGAGCATGCTCGGTCCGCCGAGAAGCCTACGGTAATCATTGCTGATCCGCCTTGAACTCGCTGGTTCAAGGGCCATCTATTCTCAACGGCACTTTGGGGTATCCCTTCTTATGAAGACGCTCACACGCAGCGAATTTCGCAAACAGATCCGTATCAAACGCAATGCCTTATCTGGCGACCAACAAACTCAATCCGGTATCGACTTAGTTAAGCAGTGCATGCAGCTTGATGAAATTCAGTCTGCTCAGCATATTGCCCTCTATATCTCTATCGATGGCGAACTCGATACTCAGCCTTTAATCGAATGGTTATGGGCGCAAGGTAAGCAAACTTATTTACCAGTATTGCACCCCTTCTCTGCCGGGCACCTGCTGTTTTTACACTACTCGCCAACCACACCGACGGTCTTGAATAAGTACGGTATTGTCGAACCTCAGCTCAATCAAATGCTGGTTAAACCTTGTCAGCAACTCGACCTTATTCTTACGCCCCTTGTCGGCTTTGACTCCCATGGCCATCGTTTAGGTATGGGCGGCGGATATTACGATCGCACCTTGGCAAAGTGGTTCGAGACGGGCGAAGGTGCAGCTCCTATTGGTTTGGCTCATGATTGCCAACATGTTGATACGCTACCGATTGAAGAATGGGACATTCCGTTACCTAAAATCGTGACTCCGAGTAAAACTTGGCAATGGGAAAACAACCATTAAAGCGCTATAATCGCGCCGCAAACGTTAACCTCGATATTTAAACGTTAACTTCAATACGCGAACGATTAATTCAAAGCGCAAGACCTTATTCAGGAGAATGGCATGACTCAAGATGAAATGAAAAAAGCAGCTGGCTGGGCAGCACTTCAATATGTTGAAGAAGGCAGCATTGTAGGTGTAGGTACTGGCTCTACAGTAAATCACTTCATCGACGCACTTGGCACAATGAAAGACAAAATCAAAGGTGCGGTTTCAAGCTCTGTAGCCTCTACTGAAAAACTAGAAGCACTAGAAATCAAAGTATTTGAGTGCAACGACGTATTCAAACTAGACATCTATGTTGATGGCGCAGACGAGATTAACGCTTCACGCGATATGATCAAAGGCGGCGGCGCTGCTTTGACTCGTGAAAAAATCGTAGCGGCTATCTCTGATAAGTTTGTGTGTATTGTTGACGGCACTAAAGCAGTTGATGTGTTGGGTAAATTCCCACTGCCTGTTGAAGTAATCCCAATGGCACGTTCATACGTGGCACGTGAGTTGGTTAAGCTTGGTGGTGACCCAGTTTACCGCGAAGGCTGCACAACCGATAACGGCAACGTGATCCTAGATGTGTACGGCATGGCGATCGAAAACCCGAAACAACTAGAAGATATCATCAATGGTATAGCTGGTGTGGTGACGGTTGGTCTGTTCGCTCACCGTGGTGCTGATGTGGTTATCACCGGCACGCCTGAAGGTGCAAAAATCGAAGAATAAATAATAGAAGATTGAGTTTTTCTGTTACTTCATTACATACGGTGCCCTAGGGCGCCGTTTTTTTTGCTTTATTGCTGTAAAATTATGTCTTATTCCGTAATTTTCTTACCCAAAACATTTTTTTTTTGTTACTTTATTGTTCAGAAGACGCACAGGGAAAACGTTTGTCTCCTAACAAAGTGGTGAATTTGTTCCCCTTTCAGCCATTTTGTAGCACGTGCGCCGCATTTGCCCAACCTTTCCATTTTAAGGACGAGAACAATGGCCAAAGTTTCACTGGAAAAAGAAAAAATTAAAATTCTACTTCTAGAAGGTCTTCACCCTTCTTCTGTAGAAGTACTGCAAGCCGCTGGTTACACAAACATTGAGTACCACAAAGGCTCGCTACCGGAAGATGAACTTCTTGAAGCAGTAAAAGATGCTCATTTCATTGGTATTCGTTCTCGCACTAATATCTCCCAAGAAGTTATTGATGCAGCTGAAAAGCTAGTTGCCGTCGGTTGTTTCTGTATTGGTACTAACCAAGTCAACCTTCAAGCAGCAGCAAAACGCGGTATCCCTGTGTTCAACGCACCGTTCTCAAACACTCGAAGCGTTGCTGAGCTCGTTCTTGGTCAGGTTCTATTGCTACTACGTGGCATTCCAGAAAAGAACGCGCTTGCACACCGTGGCATCTGGAAAAAGAGTGCCGACAACTCTTACGAAGCCCGTGGTAAGCGTTTAGGTATTATTGGCTACGGTCACATCGGTACTCAACTGGGTATTATTGCTGAAAACCTTGGCATGCGTGTTTACTTCTACGACATTGAAAACAAACTGTCTCTGGGTAACGCAACGCAAGTTCATACCATGACGGAATTACTGAACAAGTGTGACGTAATCTCTTTGCATGTACCTGAAACCAACGAAACAAAAGACATGATGGGTAAAGAAGAGTTCGAGCGCATGAAGCCTGGTTCTATCTTTATCAACGCAGCTCGTGGCACGGTAGTCGATATTCCTGCTCTGTGTGGCGCTCTGGAGTCTGGACACCTTGCAGGTGCGGCTATTGATGTTTTTCCAACAGAACCAAAAACCAATGCAGACCCGTTTGAGTCTCCATTAATGCAGTTCGATAACGTGATCCTAACGCCTCACGTGGGTGGTTCAACTCAAGAAGCACAAGAGAATATTGGTGTTGAAGTTGCTGGTAAGCTAGCGAAATACTCTGATAACGGCTCTACGCTATCAAGTGTTAACTTCCCTGAGGTATCACTACCACTGCATACTGGAACGTCTCGTTTATTACACATTCACGAAAACCGCCCAGGCATCCTAACTCAGATCAACACCATCTTCGCTGAGGAAGGGATCAACATCGCGGGTCAATACCTACAGACTGCGGCTGATATGGGTTATGTCGTTATCGATGTAGAAGCCGATCGCTCTGAAGAAGCACTGCTTAAACTGAAAGAGATCGAAGGCACAATCCGTGCTCGTCTTCTTCACTAATCATCGCACTCAAAATGCATAAAAAAGGCTCTCATCATGAGAGCCTTTTTAGCATTTGGCCTATCGTAGGTAATTAGGTCGTCATGATCCAAAACCTTCTATAGCACTGTCATTACTCTTCGATCTGGTAGATCACATTCACGCGATCACGAATGGTGATCGTTGAGTCTTCATAAGAGTTCGATTCTGTTCTTGCATCCATCGCCATTGAACGCATGAGTACTGGCTGAGAAGATTGGGCGTTGTAATCCACGCGCCATACATCACCTAACTCGCGCTCAAAACCACTCGCCAATGATTTAGCTTTTGATGTCGCATCTTTAATGGCTTCTAAGCGCGCTTGCTCTTGATACTTAGCTTGGTCGCGAACTTGCAGTTGGATGTTGTCGATCTGATTAATGCCTTCTCCAATCGCAATATCCATGTACTCATTAAGATTAGCTAGCTCAGTCACTTGAACGGTCACATTACGTGAGGCGCGGTAGCCAACCAGTTCCGGTTTGCCATCTTTCGGGTAATGATATTGAGGAGATAAATACAGGTTAGAGCTGTGTACACTCGCCTCATCAACACCAGCTTGATGCAGCTTGTTTAGAAAGCCTGTCACGACTTTATCAACGGTATTTTTAGCCTGTTCAGCAGTCATCGTCGATTCCACGACTCTCACAGAGAATGTCGCCATATCAGGTGTAGCGATCACTTCACCATAGCCTGTCGTTGAAATATGAGGAAAGGATGGAGAGTCAGCCAATGATGGAAAACTCACAGCACTCAACGCCGCAGTAAGAGTAAGAGACGTTGCTAACATCTTTGGTACAAGCTTCATTAGGTATGACCTATGCTAAACAAATGTCCTTTCATCATAGAGCAATTTATCGTTTAGCCAATCCAGAGCACACACTTCTAACAGAACTTTGACGCTGAAAAAACCAACAGTTTACTGAGGTAAGTGATTGTGAGCAAAACTCAATATTGCTTGGGATACCTCTTTTAATACTCCGCTCTCAAGCTGCCAATGGTGCCAATAGATGCGATAAGAGAGCAGAAAGCCAGGGGTAATATCAATCAGAGCACCAGACTCGAGCTCATCGATAATCTGTAATCGGGGGATCAAGCAATAGGCTACACCCGATAATGCCAAGCGCACAAATGCTTCTGAACTGCCGACTGTATGATTGATCACACTGTCTCTCGGGACGTTAAAATGATCATGCAGAAACTTCTTATGCAGATCATCGTATTGATCATAGGAAACCGCAGGTGCTTTGCTTAAGGTGGCGTAGTTTACGCCCTCTGCAAAGTAACGCTGATGAAAGTCAGGGCTAGCCACGCACACATAATCCATCCTACCGAGATAGTCAGCACTGCAGCCAGGAATCGCTTGAGACTCCAAACTGATTGCACCGGCCACCTCGCCACTTTTAATCTTTTCAATGGTTCTCGACTCACCATGAATCGCGAGGTTCAACTCGACTTGGCGAGACTTAATCACATCCGACAAAGCTGGTAGCAACCATGTCGCCAAACTATCAGCGTTGGTGGCTATGGATATCGATAGTGGTTGATTACCCTCTTCATTCATCAACTCAGGCACAAGCTCGTGCTCTAACAAACGAACACGGCGATATAAGCCCAGTAGTTTTTTACCCGCAGGCGTTGGCCTAGGCGGGCTTTCTCTCACCAAGGCTGGCTGAGCCAACCACTTTTCCAGCTGTTTGATGCGTTGAGATACCGCCGACTGGGAGATATATAACTGCTCAGCAGCCCTTTCGAAACTACGTTGTTTTACTACAGCATCCAGTGCTTCAATCCATTTATAATCCAATCCGCGCATCAATTTGCTTCCTTTTTAAGCTAACTCATCACCACATTAGCAACTCTAATAATGGATTAAAATCATTAATTATACTTATTTAAAGGGTCAGAGTATCTTCGCCATATAGCACGTAAATATCGTTAAATAAGTGGAGGTTAAAATGAGTTTTTGGGTTTTATTACAAGGTTTTGGTCTAGGGGCAAGTATGATTATCCCTATTGGCGCTCAGAATGCGTACGTCCTAAATCAAGGGATAAAACGCAATCATCATTTAACGACAGCAACGATTTGTAGCCTGCTCGATACTCTGTTTATCTCATTAGGCATTTTTGGCGGCGGAGCGATCTTGTCGCAAAATGAATTACTGCTTACCTCAGTGACACTAGGTGGCATCGCTTTTCTGACTGTGTATGGTTTGCTCTCACTACGCAGTGCATTCAAAGTGCGCACCAGTGATGAGTCGAAAGGTGAGATATTAGCGCGTGGCAAGCGCACCGTTATTTTAGGGGCATTGGCAGTAACAGTATTAAACCCACATCTCTATTTGGATACCGTGGTAATTCTTGGATCCATTGGTGGGCAATTTGAAGGCAACGACAGAATTGCATTTGCTATGGGGACTATATTGGCTTCGTTCGTCTGGTTCTATTCTTTGTCATTAGGCGCTGCAAAACTAGGCCCGACGCTATCTAAACCTAAGGTTAAGAAAGGCATTGATATCGCAGTCGCAACCATGATGTTCGCCATAGCAACGGTGCTTACCGATGGACTTATTGAGCAATACTGGTAAATCTATTTAGCTTCATGAAACCAACAAAAAAGGCGGATAACCTAAGTTATCCGCCTTTCCTTATAAAAGCTTATAGTTATAAAAACTAACTAGGAATTAAGCTTCTACTTTATTCATGTGTACATCCATTTGCGGGAATGGAATTTCGATACCCTCGTTATCCAAGCCTTCTTTGATTGCTTGCATCAGGTCGAAATAAACATTCCAGTAGTCAGCAGTGCTAACCCATGGACGAACAACGAAGTTAACTGAAGAATCAGCAAGCGTATGAACACCAACTTGAACGCCAGGTTCTTTCAGTACACGCTCATCAGATTCACAGATCTTAGTCAGTAGCGCTTTTGTCTTCTGAAGATCAGCGTTGTAAGAAACACCAATCATTAGATCAATACGGCGCGTCGCATGACGAGAATAGTTTGTGATTGGGCTGCCGATAACGCTACCGTTAGGTACTACAACCATTTTGTTGTCTGGCGTTGTTAGAACCGTTTGGAAGATTTGAATAGAATCAACTGAACCTGCCACACCACCAATTTCCACATAGTCACCAGACTTAAATGGACGGAATGCAACGATAAGTACACCAGCAGCAAAGTTAGATAGTGAGCCTTGTAGTGCAAGACCAACGGCTAAACCAGCCGCACCAATAACAGCAACTACAGATGCCGTTTGAACACCTAAACGACCAAGTGCAGCAATTAAAACAATCACAAACAACAAGTAACGAACTAAACCATGGACGAACTCCACAACTGCTCGGTCCATTTTCTTCTTCTGAAGAACCTTAGACACGCTATTCGCTACTGCTTTAACAATAAGGTTACCAATAAATAGAATTATCAGTGCTGAAATGATATTTACGCCATATTGGATAAATAAATCTGAATTATTTGTTAACCACTGCTCTGCTTGAGACAAACCATCCACAAGTGGAGTCTCAATCGCTGTCGAACTATCAGCCATAATGTGCATCCTCTATATAATATGCTATGGGCTAAACTGCCTTAAGCCTCATTTACTCTGCAATATAATAAACAGTGTAATTACCGTTAAGTCATTGTGTTAAAAGTAAATTAAAGCCAAGTCCTTTTTATAAACTGAACCAAGTTCAGTTTTTCGGCACGATATCCTATCTTTGACAGATTGCAAAGTCATATTTATGTAAGCTTTTGAATTATTAAAACTTACCGATAAACACAAATACCGATAACTAAAAGACTACGAAATTTATTCACCGCACGCTAGGTTTTTCACATATTTAGTACAAGTTTTTATCAGATATAAAAAAACCCGCTCAATGAGCGGGTTTTTAAAACTTAAAGAGTACTTAATTCAAAGAATTATAGTACGTCTACAGCGTTAAGGTCAGCAAATGCTTTCTCTAGACGAGCAACCATTGAAGCTTGACCAGCACGTAGCCATACGCGTGGATCGTAGTACTTCTTGTTTGGAGCAGCTTCGCCAGTTGGGTTGCCGATTTGACCTTGTAGGAAATCGAAGTTGTCAGCAGAGTACTGACGGATACCGTCCCAAGTTGCCCACTGTGTATCAGTATCGATGTTCATTTTGATAACACCGTAGCCGATAGACTCTTGGATTTCTGCTTCAGAAGAACCAGAACCACCGTGGAATACGAAGTTTAGAGCGTTAGGTGCGATACCGAACTTCTCTGCACAGTATGCTTGAGAGTCACGTAGGATAGTTGGAGTAAGTACAACGTTACCAGCTTGGTAAACACCGTGTACGTTACCGAAAGATGCAGCGATAGTGAAACGTGGGCTAACAGCCATTAGTTTCTCGTAAGCGTATGCTACGTCTTCTGGAGAAGTGTAAAGCTCAGATGCGTCCATATCAGAGTTATCAACGCCGTCTTCTTCACCACCAGTACAACCAAGTTCGATCTCGATTGTCATGTTCATTTTAGCCATGCGCTCTAGGTACTTAGCACATGTTTCGATGTTCTCTTCTAGAGACTCTTCAGAAAGGTCTAGCATGTGAGAAGAGAATAGAGGCTTACCAGTTTGTGCGAAGAACTCTTCACCAGCGTCTAGTAGACCGTCGATCCATGGAAGAAGTTTCTTAGCAGCGTGGTCAGTGTGCAGGATAACTGGAACACCGTAAGCTTCAGCTACAGCGTGTACGTATTTTGCACCAGCTACAGCGCCAAGAACTTGTGCGCCTTGACCTTCAAGTTTAACGCCTTTACCTGCGAAGAATGCAGCGCCGCCGTTAGAGAACTGAACAACTACTGGAGCTTTAACTTTAGCAGCTGCTTCTAGTACTGCGTTTACAGAGTCAGTACCAACAACGTTTACAGCAGGAAGAGCAAATTTGTTTTCTTTTGCTACTTCAAATACTTTCTGTACGTCATCGCCAGAAATCACACCAGGTTTTACAAAATCGAAGATCTTAGACATGGAAATAGTCCTATTTATTCTATCGTTTTAAGATTAAAAAACTTAAGTTTAAAAACTTGCAATCGTTTGCTCACAACTTATGCCATTCTAGCAAAAAAGTGTGATATGCAGCAAACGTTAAAAGGCGAGATTCACATCTCGCCTTTCTAAATCAATTATGCTTTAGCACGCTCTTCAAGCATTGCTACTGCAGGAAGTACTTTACCTTCAACGAATTCAAGGAAAGCGCCACCGCCAGTAGAGATGTAAGAAACGTCAGCTTTGATACCGAACTTATCGATAGCTGCTAGCGTGTCACCACCACCTGCTACAGAGAAACCTGCAGACTCAGCGATTGCTTTAGAGATACCAGCTGTACCCGCTTCGAAGTTCTTGAATTCGAATACGCCTACAGGGCCGTTCCAAAGGATTGTTTTCGCGTTGCCGATGATTTCAGCTAGTGCCGCAGTTGAATCTGGACCAAGGTCGAAGATCATGTCGTCGTCTTGAACTTCAGAAACGTGCTTGATTTCAGCTTCTGCGTTTTCGTCGAATGCTTTAGCACATGCAACGTCAGTTGCTACTGGGATAGCACACTCTTTCATTAGCTTTTGAGCCGTTTCAACTAGGTCAGCTTCGTATAGAGACTTACCTACGTTGTGGCCTTCAGCAGCGATGAATGTGTTCGCGATACCACCACCAACAACAAGCTGGTCAGCAATTTTAGAAAGAGATTCTAGAACGGTTAGTTTAGTAGAAACTTTAGAACCACCAACGATAGCCACTAGTGGGCGAGCTGGGTTGTCCATTGCTTTACCAAGCGCTTCAAGCTCAGCAGCTAGAAGAGGGCCAGCACATGCTACAGGAGCGTAAGTACCAACGCCGTGTGTAGAAGCTTGAGCACGGTGAGCTGTACCGAATGCATCCATTACAAAGATGTCACATAGTGCAGCGTATTGCTTAGAAAGTGCTTCTTCGTTCTTCTTCTCGCCTTTGTTGAAACGAACGTTTTCAAGAACAACAAGTTCACCAGCGTTTAGCTCTAGGCCGTTTACGTAATCTTTAGCTAGTTTAACTTCGCAGTCTAGTGCGTCGTTTAGGTAGTTAACTACAGGAGCTAGAGAGAACTCTTCGTTGTATTCGCCTTCAGTAGGACGACCAAGGTGAGAAGTAACCATTACCTTTGCGCCAGCTTCTAGGCAAAGTTTGATAGTTGGTAGAGATGCAAGGATACGTGCATCTGAAGTTACTTTACCGTCTTTTACTGGTACGTTTAGGTCAGCACGGATAAATACGCGTTTACCTGCAAGTTCCAGGTCAGTCATCTTGATCACAGACATGATTTGTCCTCTCAAATTTAAATAAATATAAAGTTTTGGAAACTCAGCAACCCTGCTAAGCCTATAAATTATTCAACTGGTAATTCTTTCACTACTAATAATATGTGGACTCTTAGTATTTATTTCAAGCTAAAAAATAAATAATCCGCACATTTGCTTCTAGGTCTTACTTCTTGCCTTCAGAAGCTTGCATTGCAAGAACCGTATCCAGCATTCGGTTCGCAAAGCCCCATTCATTATCACACCACACTAGCATTTTAACTAAGTGGCCGTTGCTCACTCGCGTTTGTGAACCATCAACGATTGCGCTATGGGGATCGTGATTAAAGTCGATGGAAACGAGCGGCGCTTCAGTATAGTCAACTATATTGTGTAATGTACACTGGGATGCATTAACAATGGTTTGATTTACGTCATTAACTTTCACATTTGCATTAATTGTGACACTTAAATCCATCGCTGTTACGTTTACCGTCGGCACACGCACAGATATAGCTTCAAATTTGTTGGAAAATTTCGGGAAGATTCTTTCAATACCTTTATGCAACTTGGTATCGACAGGAATGATCGATTGGCTTGCTGCTCGAGTACGACGCAAATCGCTGTGGTACGCATCGATAACTTGTTGATCATTCATTGAAGAGTGAATAGTCGTAATCGTACCGGACTCGATACCAAAGGCGTCATCAAGAACCTTAATGATAGGGACAATACAGTTGGTGGTGCACGAACCATTGGAAACGATTTGGTGGTCCGCTTCGATGGTATCGTGGTTCACACCATAGATAATGGTGTTATCGAGGTCATTGGCACCGGGGTGAGAAAACAGTACCTTTTTCGCCCCTGCAGCAATGTGCGCGAGGCCGTCATCTCGGCAACCATAAACACCGGTACAATCGAGAACGATATCCACCTCAAGGTCACGCCAAGGCAACAGCTCAATATCAGCAAGATGTAAGATACGAATGGTATCAAACTCACCCTTGTCTTCAGCACCAATGCCATGATGGACATAAATGTGCTCTTGATCGTTAGAGATTTTCTTACCGAAGCGGCCGTGACTGGTGTCGTACTGCAATAGGTGAGCCATAGCGTCAGGCTGAGCAAGCTCATTAACAGCTACTACTTTGATTTGTTGGCTTTTGCCACTTTCATAGACAGCGCGTAATACATTACGCCCTATTCGTCCAAATCCGTTTATCGCGACTTTTAGCATATTTCCGTACATCTAACCAAAATTTCGTGCAACAGATGATAACTGAATCCTACCCAAAAGGCATTACTTGAATAACCCCGTTTAGTTAGGACAGGTTAATCTGTTGCTTGTAGAGATAAGCCTAGAAGAAACAAATCCCAGATACAAAAAACCGAGCTCAGCGCTCGGTTTTTCCTTCATTTAACTGTTAGCACAGGCCATCAGTCAATGATTAAGCAAGAAGCTCTTTCGCTGTGTTTACTACGTTTTCAGTAGTGAAACCGAACATCTTGAATAGCTCACCTGCTGGTGCAGATTCGCCGAACGTTGTCATACCGATGATCTTGCCACCGAAGCCAACGTATTTGTACCAGAAGTCAGCGATGCCAGCTTCTACTGCGATACGCGCTGTAACATCAGATGGAAGTACAGACTCACGGTATTCAGCGTCTTGCTTGTCGAATGCGTCAGTTGCAGGCATAGATACTACGCGTACAGCTTTACCTTCAGCGGTTAGTTGTGCAGCAGCTTCAACTGCAAGCTCAACTTCAGAACCAGTTGCAATGATGATTAGCTCTGGCTTGCCTTCACAATCTTTCAGGATGTAACCACCCTTAGCGATGTTAGCAACTTGCTCAGCATTACGATCTTGTTGTGCAAGGTTTTGACGAGAGAAGATTAGAGATGAAGGACCATCTTTACGCTCAATAGCCAGTTTCCAAGCCACTGCAGATTCAACTTGGTCACATGGACGCCATGTGCTCATGTTTGGAGTCAGACGTAGAGAAGCGATCTGCTCAACCGGTTGGTGAGTAGGGCCATCTTCGCCTAAGCCGATAGAATCGTGCGTGTAAACTTGGATGTTCTGAACTTTCATCAGAGCAGCCATACGCATTGCGTTACGCGCGTATTCCATGAACATTAGGAACGTTGCGCCGTATGGCACGAAACCACCGTGCAGAGCGATACCGTTCATGATAGCCGTCATACCGAATTCACGTACACCGTAATGGATGTAGTTACCAGAAAAGTCAGTTGCTTCAAGAGACTTAGAACCAGACCACATAGTCAGGTTAGAAGGCGCAAGGTCAGCAGAGCCGCCCATGAATTCTGGAAGCATTTGACCAAACGCTTCTAGTGCGTTTTGAGATGCTTTACGTGAAGCGATGTTTGCTGGGTTAGCTTGAAGATCAGCAATGATTGCGTTTGCTTTCTCTTCCCACTCAGCGGGTAGCTCGCCGTTAGTACGACGTTTGAATTCAGCTGCTAGCTCTGGGTAAGCCGCTGCGTATGCGTCAAACTTCGCGTTCCACGCTGCTTCTTTCGCTGCGCCTGCTTCTTTCGCATTCCACTCAGCTGCGATATCTGCTGGGATTTCGAAAGGACCGTGTTCCCAACCCAATGCTGCTTTAGTTGCTGTGATTTCATCAGCGCCTAGTGGAGCACCGTGACAGTCATGCGTACCCGCTTTGTTTGGAGAACCAAAACCGATGATAGTTTTAGTACAGATAAGCGTTGGACGAGGATCCGCTTTAGCCGCTTCAATCGCTGCGTTGATAGCATCAGAGTCGTGACCATCTACTGCTGGGATTACGTGCCAACCGTATGCTTCAAAACGCTTAGGTGTATCGTCAGAGAACCAACCTTCAACTTCACCATCGATAGAGATGCCGTTGTCATCCCAGAAAGCAACCAGCTTACCAAGACCTAGCGTACCTGCTAGAGAACATGCTTCGTGAGAGATACCTTCCATCAGACAGCCATCACCCATGAATGCATAAGTGTAGTGGTCTACGATGTCGTGGCCTTCTTTGTTGAACTGTGCCGCCAGTGCTTTCTCAGCCATTGCCATACCAACAGCGTTAGTGATGCCTTGACCTAGAGGACCAGTCGTTGTTTCGATACCAAGAGCGTAACCGTACTCAGGGTGACCTGGAGTCTTAGAGTGCAGTTGACGGAAGTTTTTCAGGTCTTCAATTGAAAGCTCGTAACCTGCAAGGTGAAGCAGAGAATAAATCAACATTGAACCATGGCCGTTAGACAGGATAAAACGGTCGCGGTCAGCCCATTCTGGGTTTGCTGGGTTGTGGTTCAAGTGGCCACGCCAAAGAACCTCAGCGATGTCAGCCATGCCCATAGGTGCGCCTGGGTGGCCTGAATTTGCTTGTTGAACACCGTCCATGCTAAGTGCGCGGATTGCATTGGCTAGATCTTTACGAGAAGGCATGTCTGCTCCTGGATACATAAGCGATTTAAAAAAGAGATAATTGCTAAAGTTTTCATTTTTATTAGCGCGGGTATTCTCTCAAACGACTATTGCGACTGCAAACGTTTTACTGGCATTTTAACGGTCATTTTTCGCAATTTTCGAACATTTACATCACTTGGCAGTGGCTTATCTCGATCGATACGCAAACGATTAGTTATGACATATCATAAAAAAGAGCTTGTAATTCGACCGCTGGAATTTAGAATAGCCGTCTAGATGTAGAAACACCTACAAAATATACTGTATTTAATGGCGGCGCTTCCTAGCTTGCGACGCCATAAACTATTTACACCAAAAACTAAAAGTGGAGCTCTCATGGCTAAGCACCTATTCACTTCTGAATCTGTTTCAGAAGGCCATCCAGATAAAATTGCAGACCAAATCTCTGATGCTGTTCTTGATGCCATCTTGGAACAAGATCCAAAAGCACGTGTTGCTTGTGAGACTTACGTTAAAACCGGCATGGTTATGGTTGGCGGTGAAGTAACAACGTCTGCATGGGTTGATATCGAAGAAATCACTCGTGAAACAGTACGTGAAATTGGTTACGTTCATTCTGACATGGGCTTTGACGCTGACTCTTGTGCTGTTTTAAACACAATTGGTAAGCAGTCTCCAGACATCAACCAAGGTGTTGATAAAGAAGACCCTAAAGAGCAAGGCGCAGGCGACCAAGGCATCATGTTTGGTTACGCGACTAACGAAACTCCTATCCTAATGCCAGCTCCAATTACTTACTCTCACCTTCTTGTTAAGAAGCAAGCTGAAGTACGTAAGAGCGGTAAGCTTGACTTCCTTCGCCCAGATGCGAAATCTCAAGTTACTTTCCAATACGACCAAGGTAAGATCGTTGGTATCGATGCTGTTGTTCTTTCTACTCAACACTGTGATTCAGTAACAACGCCTGACCTACGCGAAGCAGTAATGGAAGAAATCATCAAGCCAGTACTTCCTGCTGAGTGGATCAACAAAGATACTAACTTCTTCATCAACCCAACAGGCCGTTTCGTAATCGGTGGCCCAATGGGTGACTGTGGTTTAACTGGTCGTAAGATCATCGTTGATACCTACGGCGGCGCAGCTCGTCACGGTGGCGGTGCATTCTCAGGTAAAGATCCATCAAAAGTTGACCGTTCTGCAGCTTACGCAGCACGTTACGTTGCGAAAAACATCGTTGCTGCTGGTATGGCTGACCGTTGTGAGATTCAACTGTCTTACGCTATCGGTGTTGCTGATCCAACATCTATCATGGTTGAAACGTTCGGTACTGAGAAAGTAGCACACGAAATCATCATTGAAGCTGTTCGTCAAAACTTCGACCTACGTCCATACGGCCTTCAAGAGATGCTGAACCTTCTTCAGCCTATCTACAAGCAAACTGCTGCATACGGTCACTTCGGTCGTGAAGAGTTCCCTTGGGAAGCGACTGACAAAGCAGCAATCCTTGCGGACTTCGCTGGCCTAAAATAATTTAGCCACTGCGATGTGTTCCTTTAAAGCCCTTACTGCTTAGTAAGGGCTTTATTTTTATGTACTTACCGAACTTTCACTCACAATACCCTTCCCTAACGCCCTTCTTTACCGTCAACCACTTAGTATAAAAAGCCGCTGATAATTTGTGTTTTCTAGCACTACTGACAATAGTTAAGGTAACTCCTAGACGATCAAGCTCACATTTAACTTAAATTAATTCAGTCTGATAACGCTCGTTAAATGCACGCTAGAACAATAACTGGGATGACAAAGAGCAATTTAGCTCAACACCATAACTCTCACACAAGCCACATCGATGAGCCTTATGGAATTATAACTAGGACGTTATTTAACTAGGGGGATCTATGCCTCGTACCGCGCACCCATCCGAACTGAACGATAAAAAACACAAGGTCAGCGATAAGGATTACGCTCGCACCATTCCTTGCAACCAAATCAGTATTTCCGCACCCTTTCATTGGTTGTCGCTTGCTCTGCATGACTTAGTAAGAATGCCATTAATCAGCGCATTCTACGGTTTGTGCTTTATGGGAGCGGCAATCGCCATTGTTCAGCTTGTCCAATGGCAAGGAACACACTTGGTCGTAATGCCAAGCCTGATCGTGTACATGCTAATAGGGCCGTTTCTTGCTCTGGGCTTGTATGACGCAGCTTGGGAAAGAGAAAAAGGCCACAACGCAAGCCTACTGCACTCGATGAAAGCCATCACTCGCAACTCCACCCACCAATGGGCCTTTGCGATCGTATTGATGGTTGCGATGATATTCTGGATGCGTATCGCTGCATTATTGCACGCGCTCTACCCTTCAGTGCAAGGCGCACCACTGGCTGAGTTCGCTCCCTTCTTAATTACGGGTTCTGTGATTGGTTTTGTTATCGCAAGCCTCATATTTAGCATCTCAGCATTTTCAATTCCGTTAATGATGGAGAGACGCGTTGATGTGATGAGTGCGATTTTCACTAGCTTTAATGCCGTGAAATCGAACATCCCTGCAATAGTGGTTTGGGCGAGTATTATTTGTGCCGGTATTTTGGTGGGTTTTGCCACCTACGGCATCGGAATGATCGTCACCATGCCGCTACTTGGCTATGCTACATGGCACGCTTATCACGAGATCATTAAGAAAAAACATCACGTGTAAAGCATCGCTAGATCAACAAGCAATGTTATGATTAGGCCTTGGTTTAAACGCTGAGGCCTTTTATTTGGAGTTAACAACGTTTGTCTTACACCCCGCAACAACACCGAGCAAATAAGAAATTGGCCGAATGCCTAGCTATCGCAAATCAACATTTCTCTCGTGAATTTCCACACCCAACTATCACCTTCAAGTTAAGAGGCAAAGCGGCGGGAAAGGCCTACCTTCAGCTCAACGAAATTAAGCTCAACCACGTACTATTTTCTGAAAATGAAGATGCCTTCATCAACGAGGTTGTGCCACATGAACTCGCACACCTGATCACGCATCAGGTTTTCGGACGTGTTAGGCCTCACGGAAACGAGTGGAAATACGTGATGGAAAAAGTATTCAACGTGCCAGCCAGAACAACTCACAGCTTTGAAATCGCGTCAGTTCAAGGGAAAACCTTTGAATATCGATGTGAGTGCACCACTTACCCATTATCAATCAGACGACACAACAAAGTACTTCGGAATCAATCGACCTACCGCTGCCAATTGTGCCAGCAAACCTTAGCTTTCACGGGAACTCAACTAAGCTAGTGACAGGTTGATTTACTCGGTAGAACAAATCTAATAGAGAGATCTAACATTTGAGTGCTAGACTGATGTTTATCATACTTTTATCAGTCTTTTTCTATGCAAAAACTCACCTTCAAAGCATTTGGCCTACCTGTATCTTTTTACTTAACAATAGTATTTGGCCTACTGGTAACCCAAAGCGTTCTCGCCGCACCACCGAGCTCATTTTCCAAAGCAAAAAGAGAAGCGGTGAAGATTTACCTCGACCATCCGACTTCATTTTATTGCGGCTGTGACATTACATGGAAGGACAAAAAGAAAGGCATTCCCGACCTTGATGGCTGTGGCTATCAAGTCCGAAAACAACAAAAGCGGGCGAGTCGAATTGAGTGGGAACACGTGGTTCCAGCTTGGCAATTTGGCCACCAGCGTCAGTGTTGGCAAGATGGTGGGCGCAAGAACTGCACTCGCAATGACAAAATATTCAAATCCATGGAAGCCGACCTTCACAACCTAACTCCGGCCATTGGCGAGGTTAACGGTGATCGCTCCAACTACAACTTCAGTCAGTGGAATGGCATGGATGGTGTGAGCTATGGTCAGTGTGAAATGCAGGTCAACTTCAAGCAGCGTAAAGTTATGCCGCCAGACAGAGCAAAAGGCTCTATCGCGCGTACTTACCTTTACATGAGCCAAGAGTATGGTTTCAAACTATCTAAGCAACAAACCAACCTAATGATGGCGTGGAACAAGCAATTTCCTGTCGACAAGTGGGAATGTACTCGTGATGAGCGAATCTATGCCATCCAAGGTAATCACAACCCATTTGTTTACCCTGCTTGTAAATAACGTCGCTCGTACAATCAACATTCCTAACTATCTCAAACAAGAGTTTCAGAATTGCCCCTGAAACTCTTGCTCTACCCTTGTTTTTTCAACTAAAAGCATCCATGTTAAGCAGAGACAAAATACCCAAATGAACATATTTATAGGTTTACCAGCATGAGAATCCCTCGTATTCATCACCCAGAACGCATTCATCAGTTAGGTTCACTCGCTTTAGGCGAAGATGCCGCGGGTCATGTTGGTCGTGTCCTTCGCATGAAAGAAGGCCAAGAAGTCCTTCTATTTGATGGCAGTGGCGCTGAATTCCCTGCGACGATAGCCGAAGTATCAAAGAAAAATGTCACCGTTAATGTTTCTGAACGCATCGAACGCAGCAGCGAATCTCCGTTAGACTTACATTTAGGCCAAGTGATTTCACGTGGCGACAAAATGGAGTTCACGATTCAGAAATCGGTTGAGCTTGGTGTGAACACCATTACCCCTTTAATTTCAGAGCGCTGTGGCGTTAAGCTTGATACAAAACGCTTCGAGAAAAAACTCGCACAGTGGCAAAAGATTACTATCGCGGCGTGTGAACAGTGTGGCCGCAATACGGTTCCAGTCATTCGCCCTATCATGCAACTTGAAGAGTGGTGTAGCGAACCGAGTGAAGCATTAAAGCTGAACTTACATCCTCGTGCAAAATACTCAATTAATACCCTTCCAGAACCTATCAGTAAGGTACGCCTATTGATCGGCCCTGAAGGTGGCTTGTCGGCTGAAGAAATCGGCATGACAGAACAATACAAATTTGAAGAGACGCTACTCGGCCCACGTGTACTTCGTACCGAAACAGCAGCTCTAACCGCAATTACTGCCTTACAAGTCCGTTTTGGCGATCTAGGCTAGGAGAAAAAAATGATCAAACTTGGCATCGTAATGGATCCAATTTCATCCATTAACATCAAAAAAGACTCTAGCTTTGCCATGATGCTTGAAGCTCAGCGTCGTGGTTACGAAATCCATTACATGGAAATGGATGATCTACATTTAGATCAAGGCGTAGCCATTGCTGACACTAAGGTTGTTGAACTAAAAGAAGATCCAAACGGTTGGTACGAGTTCAAATCAGAACAGACTATCGCGCTATCCGATTTAGATGCGGTACTAATGCGTAAAGATCCTCCGTTTGATACTGAGTACATCTACGCAACTTACATTCTTGAGCGTGCTGAAGAGAACGGCGCACTGATCGTCAACAAACCACAAAGCCTACGTGACTGTAACGAGAAGTTGTTCACGGCATGGTTCCCTGAACTGACACCGACCACCATCGTGACTCGTAAAGCTGAAAAAATTAAAGCGTTCCGAGAAGAACACGGCGACGTGATTCTAAAACCACTTGATGGCATGGGCGGCGCGTCTATCTTCCGTGTGAAAGAAGGCGATCCAAACGTATCAGTTATTATTGAAACCTTGACCAACCACGGTCAGAACTACGCAATGGCACAAACTTTTGTTCCAGACATCAGCAATGGTGATAAGCGTATTCTTGTGGTTGACGGTGAGCCAATGCCTTACTGTCTAGCGCGTATTCCTGCAAAAGGGGAAACTCGAGGTAACCTTGCTGCTGGCGGTACAGGTGAAGCTCGTCCTCTAAGTGAAACAGACTGGGCTATCGCAAGAGCAGTTGCTCCAGCACTGAAAGAGAAAGGCTTAATCTTTGTTGGGCTTGATGTTATCGGCGACAAGCTGACTGAAATTAACGTGACTAGCCCTACTTGTATCCGTGAAATTGAAGCCGCTTTTGATATTTCAGTTACAGGTAAATTAATGGATGCAATTGAGCGTCGCGTTAACGCTAAATAGCCTAAACTAAAGAAAGCCTTAGCTATTCGAAAACACAGAAATATCTAGGCAAAGAACAATGAGCGGCTTTACGCCGCTCTTTTTCCTTTACTGGGAACACACTGGCAGGAGGCTCTATGAATTTAACGAACCACTTTCTGGTTGCTATGCCCGGAATGAAAGACCCATACTTTCAAAATTCGGTGATTTACCTTTGTGAGCACAATGACGAAGGCGCGATGGGTTTGATGATCAACGCCCCTATCGATGTCACTGTCGGCAGCATGCTTAAACAAGTTAAGGTTGATTCTGAGCAGCCGAAATCCAACCAAGCAAGTCTTGATAAGCCAGTATTGAACGGTGGGCCGGTCGCAGAAGACCGTGGATTTATTTTGCACAAACCTAAAGGCAGCTATCAATCCAGCATCAACATGACAGATCAAATCTCGGTGACGACTTCAAAAGATATCTTGATGGTGTTGGGCACAGAAGATGAGCCGATGAATTATTTAGTCGCACTTGGGTATGCAGGATGGGAACCGGGACAACTGGAAACCGAACTGACCGAGAACTCATGGTTAACCGTTGAAGCCGATCCGAAGGTCATCTTCGATACACCGATTTCTGACCGCTGGAAAGTCGCCGTGCAGATGTTAGGAATAAATGCGGCTCAGCTTTCAGCAGACGCTGGCCACGCCTAGTTCAAATCAGCTAAATAAAATAAACAGACACTCTCAAACACAGATAAATTTGGAAACCCCATGTCACGAACAATTATGGCATTTGACTACGGTACAAAAAGTATCGGCAGTGCGATAGGACAAGAAATCACGGGCACCGCAAGCCCTCTAAAAGCTTTTAAAGCCAAAGATGGCATCCCAAATTGGGACGATATCGAAAAGCAAATTAAGGAGTGGCAGCCGAATCTTATCGTGGTTGGTCTTCCTACCGATCTTCATGGTAAAGATCTAGCCGCGATTACACCAAGGGCGAAGAAGTTTGCCAATCGCCTAAAAGGGCGCTTTGGTGTCGATGTTGAACTGCATGATGAAAGACTTTCTACGACAGAAGCAAGGGCCGACCTTTTTGAAATGGGCGGCTATAAAGCGCTAAGCAAAGGCAATGTCGATAACCAGTCTGCAGTCGTCATTTTAGAGAGCTGGTTTGAAGCACAATATTCATAACGAAAATTAAGAGCTCAAAGATTAAACTCCTTTGTGATCCTATAATGATATTACGACGTAATGTCGAAGCAATTCATTATTAGGTAAGTGGGAGTTCACATGAAAATTTTTCTAGCAATCTTCGTAGCTCTAGCAATATCAGCATGCAGTTCGACAAGCTCCAATAATGCAGGTTATATGAATCATACTTCGACTGACGCAGACGTAATCAGCGAGCCTAAGAACAAGAAGCGTTGATAATACAGACGCAGTCGAACGATGAATATGATGAACGCCTGATTTTAACCTAGAATCAAATCAGGCATTTTTTATCACCCCATATCTATCTTCACACCAGCCAACGCCCCAGTTCCGTAGTCGTCATCACCACGTCTAGTTTTGAGCATTAAGCGCAAGTCATTAGCAGAATCGGCACTGTGGAACGCATCCTCTTCGCTGATCTTGCCTGCTATCACTAAATCATACAAAGCTTGGTCAAAGGTCTGCATACCTATCTCTTTCGATTTAGCCATGGTTGCTTTCAGTTCGTGTAGTTCACCACGACGAATCAAGTCAGAAACACGAGGGCTATTCAGCAGAATCTCGAATACACCATGACGCCCGCTGCCATTCTTGTCGCGAATGAGTTGCTGAGCGACGACACCACGCAGGTTCATCGATAGGTCAAACAAGAACTGTTCTTTCTGCTCTTTCGGCACCAAATGAAGAATACGCTCTAGCGCTTGGTTAGCGTTATTGGCGTGCAAGGTTGCCATACACAAGTGCCCCGTTTCAGCAAAGGTCATCGCGTATTCCATGGTCTCACGGCTACGGATTTCGCCAATCAAGATCATGTCTGGTGCTTGGCGTAGCGAGTTCTTAAGCGCGACTTCATAGCTCTCGGTGTCGAGTCCAACTTCACGCTGTGTCACGATGCACTTTTTATGTTCATGCACAAATTCAATCGGGTCTTCAACCGTCAAGATATGTCCCGAGCGATTGGTGTTGCGATAGCCTGTCATTGCAGCCATTGAGGTCGACTTACCAGAGCCTGTCGCACCAACCACCAGCACAAGTCCGCGCTTAGCTATTGATAGGTCCTGTAGTACATCAGGAAGCTTTAGTTGCTCAAAGGTTGGGATGTTAGTCTCGATACGTCGAATGACCGCTCCAGGTAGCTCTCGCTGAAAGAATGCACTGACACGAAAACGACCAAAGTCACGCACAATCGCAAAATTAGCCTCACGCGTTTGCTGATATTCATCACGTCGGTCTTGTTCCATCATCGCATCAAGTAATTGAGCAACTTGAGCCGCATTCAGCTTCTCTCCTTGAGGGCGTAATTCACCATCCACACGAAAAAGGATTGGCGCATCAACCGTGATATAAAGATCCGATGCCTTTTGAGAAAGCATTCCCTCAAGGATTTGATTCAATTCCATTGTGTCCACCTTGATTAAAACATTGAGGTTTCAATTTCGATCTTTTTCTCGACCTCTTCCGAATCAACCAAGCCCTGCGCCATCAGCTGCTTCGCATTTTGTTCCATGGTCTGCATGCCGTGCGCTGCGCCCGTTTGAATGATCGAGTACATCTGAGCGACCTTATCTTCACGAATCAAGTTTCTGATCGCCGGTGTTGCCATCATGATTTCATGACACGCCACACGACCACCACCAACACGCTTTAGCAGCTTCTGGGCTATCACCGAGCGCAGTGATTCAGACAACATCGAACGAACCATATCTTTATCGCTACCTGGGAACACATCGATAATACGGTCGATCGTTTTAGCCGCAGAACTGGTGTGCAGAGTACCAAAGACCAAGTGACCCGTTTCTGCTGCGGTTAACGCTAAGCTAATCGTCTCTTGGTCACGAAGTTCACCAACCAGAATCACGTCTGGGTCTTCACGTAAGGCACTGCGCAGTGCCGCTTTAAAACTGTGAGTATCACGGTGAACTTCACGCTGGTTGACTAGGCATTTATTATTGGTGTGAACGAATTCAATCGGGTCTTCAATCGTCAGAATATGCTTATTGTGGTTGCGATTTACGTAATCAACCATCGCCGCAAGAGTCGTTGATTTACCAGAGCCAGTTGGACCAGTGACGAGCACTAACCCTTTTTCGTAGTTAGCAATCCTTTCGAAGATCTCAGGTGCACCTAACTGATCTAAAGTCGGGATTTCGACAGGGATAGTTCGAAAGACAGCTGAGCAGCCACGGGCTTGGTTAAACGCATTAACACGAAAGCGACCAACATTGGGTAATTCAAAAGAGAAGTCTACTTCCAGTTTTTCTTCAAACTCGCCGCGTTGTGAATCGCTCATGATCTCAAAAACCAAACGATGCACATCAGCATGACTCAAAGCTGGGATTCCAAGCTTCCTTACTTCACCATCTATACGTACCATTGGAGATACACCCGCAGAAAGATGTAGATCTGACGCGTTATGCTTTACACTAAAATCTAGTAACTCAGTGATATCCATTTATTTTCCCTTAAGTAAAGTCAGCTATGAGTAGTATTCAACAAAATATCGAACAAATCACCTCACAGATTCGTAGTGCTGAGCAAAAGTGCGGACGAGCTCCAGAGTCCGTGCAACTTTTAGCCGTCAGCAAAACTAAACCTATTGATGCGATTCTAGAAGCCGCACTCGGAGGCCAAGTTGCCTTTGGTGAAAACTATGTTCAAGAAGGTGTAGATAAAGTAAAACACTTTTCAGAACAACATTCTAACCTAAATTTAGAGTGGCATTTTATTGGTCCAATTCAATCCAATAAAACCCGCCCAATCGCGGAAAGCTTTCAATGGGTGCATTCCGTCGATCGCGATAAGATCGCACAAAGGCTTAATGATCAACGACCAAGCGAACTTCCACCTTTGCAAGTGTTGATTCAGGTAAACACCAGTGGTGAAGAGTCCAAATCTGGAACCTCAGAAGAGACAGTTTTTGCACTCGCGGAGTTGATTTCATCGCTCCCCAACCTCACCTTAAGAGGATTGATGTCGATTCCTGCAAACGTATCTGACTATCAATCTCAGCTTAATGCATTTTCTCAACTGGCAGAGCTTAAAGACAAGCTAGCCGCGAAGTATTCAGACATTGATACCCTTTCGATGGGGATGAGTGGTGATATGGATGCAGCAGTTGAGGCTGGCAGCACAATGGTTCGTATTGGAACAGCTATTTTCGGCGCTCGTGATTACGCGAAATAGCCGTAGTAAGTAACGACAAGTACAAGTATTGATACCGCTTCGCCTTATCCGCGCAGCGACACGCTCAGGATTTTATATATGGTACATAAGAACATCGCCTTTATTGGGGCGGGAAACATGGTTCGCTCAATTGTAGCTGGCTTAGTTGCTAGTGGTTACCCAGCGCAAAAGATTACTGCGACAGCACCTTCAGAAACAAGAAGGCTGCCGTTAGAACAAGAATACGGCATCAATACCACCAGCGATAATATTGCAGCAGCAGAGCAAGCAGACGTTGTTGTGTTATCCGTGAAGCCACAAATGATGGCTGATGTATGTAAACCCTTACAAGATATCGACTTCAGCAACAAACTGGTTATCTCAATTGCCGCGGGTATTAATGCGAATCGACTTAATGAGATGTTAAACTGCCAACTGAACCTTGTTCGTGTGATGCCAAACACGCCATCACTGCTTGGTAAAGGGATGAGTGGTCTTTATGCCGATGCAACTGTCAGCCAAGATGATAAAGACTTTGCTTCTCAGCTGATGCAAGCTGTTGGTGAAGTAAGTTGGGTTGAACAAGAGTCTGGAATCAACAACATCATTGCGGCGGCGGGTAGCGCTCCGGCTTACTTCTTCCTGTTTATGGAAGCGATGCAAGCTGAAGCAATCAAGCAAGGTTTTGACCAAGAAACCGCTCGTAAGCTAGTGCAGCAGTCTGCATTAGGCGCGGCAGAGATGGTGGTAGCAAACCAAGATACTGAATTATCAACACTGCGTGAACAAGTGACATCCAAAGGCGGCACGACCGCAGAAGCACTACGCACGTTTAACGAACATCAACTATCAGACATCGTAGCAAAAGCCATGCAAGCGGCGGTTGCTCGAGCTGAAGAGATGGAAAAACTGTTTTAGTACCAATCAAGGTAAACAAGCATTTTGCCGCTCTGGTTATATCTAAGCGACAAGTAAATCCGAAAAAGGAAACAATATGAACTCGATGAGCTTTCTGATCTCGACCGTTTTTGATCTTTACATCATGGTTGTGATCTTGCGTATCTGGCTACAAGCATCACGTGCAGATTTCTACAACCCATTCTCACAATTCATCGTAAAAGCGACACAACCGGTTGTTGCCCCACTACGCCGAGTTATTCCATCAATCGGCAGCCTTGATCTAGCGACCGTTGTTTTCGCTTATGTGCTGTGTGTACTTAAGTTCGTTGCTCTAAACCTGATTATCTCTGGCGGCGCTGCCGTTTTCGATATTAGCTTCCTTATCTTTGGTGCACTGTCTCTGCTCAAAGCGGCTGGTGGTTTGATCTTCTGGGTTCTACTTATCCGTGCAATCCTAAGCTGGGTAAGCCAAGGTCGTAGTCCAATCGAGTACGTATTCCATCAACTGACTGAACCAATGCTAGTGCCTATCCGCCGTATCCTTCCGGACATGGGTGGTTTCGACCTAAGCGTACTGGTTCTGTTCATTGTTCTGCAATTTGCGAACTTCCTAATGGGCGACATGATTGGCCCTATTTGGTATCAGCTATAATTCAAGTACAAACATCAGGTACTTTGACGATGCCAAAAGCGGTTTGGGCCGAGGAAGACGATATTCTTCTTAGGCTCTATATCCAACCCAAAGCAAGCCGAGACAAAATTGTCGGCTTGCACGGTCAGGAACTGAAAATTGCCATTACTGCACCACCGGTTGATGGCAAAGCCAATGCCCATTTAGCGAAATACCTTGCGAAACAGTTTAAGGTCGCAAAAGGGCAAATTAAGATAGAAAAGGGAGATCTCGGTAGGCACAAGCAAGTTCGAATATGCTCGCCAAGCCAAATCCCAACTGAAGTCAAAGCCATCCTATGATGGCTTTTTGCTATTTATTGGAGTCATTATGCGTTTATGGATAACAGCACTACTCACCGCTCTTGTTGCCTTACCAAGCTCAGCAGGGCAATTTAAGAACATTAAGGATGTCGAGGTTCATTACTCGGCTTTTAATTCCACGTTCTTAACTTCGCAAGTCGCTAAGCAATACAAACTTAAGCGAAATGGATACTCAGCAATCCTCAACATCAGCGTGTTAGACAAGGCTTCTCTAGGCAGGCCTGCGACAACGGCTAAAATTACGGGAACAGCGAAGAACCTCGTTGGAAACACCCGTACTTTGAAGTTTCGAGAAATCAAAGAAGGCGATGCGATTTATTACCTTGCTGAGTTCCCCGTAACTCACGAAGAAAACATCACCTTCGACATCGATGTGAACGCAGGCCTAAAAGGCACTGGTCCACTGCGTTTCACACAGAAATTCTATATAGAAGAGTAAGCTCAAACCTTACTTTTCATTTATTAACTTATTTAGAGCTACATTCCCATGAGTAAGATTGTTTTAGCAACAGGCAACCAAGGTAAAGTTCGCGAGATGGCAGATATTCTGTCTGAGTTTGGTTTTGACGTTGTCGCGCAAAGTGAATTTAACGTTTCAGAAGTCGCTGAAACAGGAACGACTTTCATTGAAAATGCCATCATCAAAGCTCGCCACGCAGCGAAAGAAACAGGGCTGCCAGCCATTGCTGACGACTCAGGTTTAGAGGTTGATTACTTAAATGGTGCGCCAGGTATCTATTCAGCGCGTTACTCAGGTGAAGGGGCAACCGATAAGCAGAACATCAAAAAACTATTAGATGCGATGCAAGGTGTCGAAACTGAAAAGCGTACTGCGCGTTTCCACTGTGTGTTGGTGCTAATGCGTCACGAGAATGATCCAACACCTCTAGTGTGTCACGGTAAATGGGAAGGTCGTATTCTTACTGAAGAACACGGTGAGAATGGCTTTGGCTACGATCCTGTGTTCTTTGTACCAGAAGATAACTGCGCCTCAGCAGAGCTTGAATCTTCGCGTAAGAAACAACTATCACACCGTGGTAAAGCGCTTGCGTCACTATTCAAGACTCTCAAGGAGCAAGCTCTGTAATGCACAATGCAGCGCTAATACCACCCGCACTTAGCCTCTATGTACACATCCCATGGTGTGTACAAAAGTGTCCGTATTGTGATTTTAACTCTCACGCTCTGAAAGCCGAGATCCCTGAAAAAGAGTACATCGATGCACTGCTTGAAGATCTCGATACTGATATCGAAAAATATCAGCTCAATGGTATGCCTCGCCCACTGCATTCGATCTTTATTGGTGGCGGTACCCCAAGCCTGTTTTCTCCTGAAGGAATTGGCCGATTGTTACAAGGCATTGAACAGCGCATCCCGTTCAAACCTGAAATAGAAATCACCATGGAAGCCAACCCGGGAACTATCGAAGCTGAGCGTTTTGCAGGTTACCAAAAGGCAGGCATTACTCGAATCTCGGTGGGTGTGCAAAGTTTTGAGCAAGAGAAACTGGAAAGACTTGGGCGTATTCATGGTCAAGATGAAGCGGTAAATGCTGCTCATTTAGCGCATAAGATTGGATTGAATAGTTTCAATTTAGACTTAATGCACGGCTTACCCGAACAGAGTATTGAACAAGCGTTGGCTGATTTGGATAAAGCGATAGAACTCGACCCTCCGCACTTATCTTGGTATCAGCTAACAATAGAACCTAACACCATGTTCTATTACAAAACACCAACGCTGCCTGATGATGATGACCTTTGGGATATCTTCGACCTAGGCCATAAGAAGCTCGCAGACGCAGGGTATGTGCAGTACGAAATTTCAGGCTACAGCAAGCCGGGATATCAGTGCCAACATAACCTCAACTACTGGCGCTTTGGTGACTATCTAGGTATTGGCTGTGGCTCTCATGGCAAGCTGAGCTTTACAGATGGACGCATTGTTCGTACCACTAAGGTTAAGCACCCTAGAGGCTATCTAGCTGCGTACCAAAACATGGTAAAACCTTATCTATCAGATGAATTTGAAGTGCCGAATGAAGACCGCCCTTTTGAATTTTTCATGAACCGCTTTAGGTTAATGGAAGCATGTCCAAAGCAGGATTTCATTGATACGACAGGGCTTGGTTTTGACTCGATTCAAAAAACGATTGAATGGGCAAAAGAGCTAGGCTACTTGAAGGAAACCGACACTCACTGGCAGATCACTGAAAAAGGAAAGCTGTTTCTCAATGATCTGTTAGAAGCCTTTATGGCAGAAGAAGACGAGTAGTTCGAGATTCGAGATTCGAGATTCGAGATTCGAGATTCGAGATTCGAGAAGCATTGCGTAAGGGTTGGCTTTAGGGTCAACCCTTTTTGTTTTATAGCCCTCTCTCGGAGCGAAGCGTTCTATAGGACAACGTCCGAGCTCGAATCTTTCTCTTAGAAAATAGAACGACCAATTCGCTCTGAAAGCAACTCTAGAGCCTTAGTACCTGCGAGCGAGTTGCCAGAAGGATCAAGCTCTGGAGACCACACCGCAATCGTCATTTCGCCAGGAACGATAGCAATAATACCGCCACCAACGCCCGATTTTCCTGGCATACCAACACGGTAGGCAAACTCACCAGCCCCATCGTACAAGCCACACGTCGCAAGCAAAGCATTCAACTGCTTGGTTTGAACTGGCGTGATGATCTCTTTCTTGGTTTGAACCGACACGCCTTTGTTTGCTAAATAGCTAAAGGTTTTTGCCAAATCCACACACGTCATTTTAAGCGCACAAGCGTGGAAGTAGTTATTCAGAACTGGGATAACATCATTCTCAAAATTACCAAATGAACGCATCAAATAAGCAATGGCAGCATTACGATCGCTGTGCATCATTTCTGAAGCCGCTACCACCTTGTCATACACAATATGAGTATCACCCGATAACTGACGCACAAACTCTAACAAGCGGTGCCTAGGCGCAGACAAGCGGCTTTGTAGTAGGTCTGCAACGACAATTGCCCCCGCATTGATGAACGGGTTGCGGGGAATACCATACTCCATCTCAAGCTGAATCATCGAGTTAAAGGCTTGACCAGAAGGCTCTTTGCCTACTCTTTGCCAAATCTCTTCAGGCTTATATAGCACCATAGCTAGCGTCAGGCTCAAGGCTTTAGAAATAGATTGCACAGAAAATGCTTCTTCAGCATCGCCTGCTTTAATCACCTCACCTTCATTGGTGTATACCGCGATCGCCAGTTTCTGGTTCGATACGCGAGCCAGTGCAGGGATATAATCAGCGACCTTTCCCTGTCCAATTAAAGGACGAACTTCGTCTAAGATCTCGGCCAAAATAGCTTGAGTTGGTTTCATGTGCGCTTACTTCTATATTGTTATTTTTGTAGGGGTGTAACATATACCAATCGTAGTAAATAACTGCTCACTCTAGCTTGTTAAAATGCTCGATAACTGCGTTAGAATTTTTGATTGTAGAGTAACTACTTATCGAAAAATGCTGCCTTGTTCTCAAGCCTTTTTCCTACGCTATTTCTGATCACTTACTTACTGTGATTGGTATTACTTTCTGTCGTTAAGCCTTTACTGAAATAAAAGCCTAAGGACAAAAAAGCCAACATTACAATAATGTTGGCTTTAATCAATCCCATAAAGTGTAGGGGTTAAACCCTAAGTCGGATTACCCTTCACTTAATTTGATTCGAAGTTACTTAGTACGCTTGAACTTAATGTCCCAAACACCATGACCTAAACGGTGGCCACGCGCTTCAAACTTAGTTAGCGGGCGCTCATCCGGACGAGGGATGTAATCACCATCTTCAGCGATGTTTTCGAAGCCTGGAGCTACGTTCATCACTTCAATCATATGTTCTGCGTAGTTTTCCCAGTCTGTTGCCATGTGGAAAACACCAGTATCAAGTTGAAGCTTGCCGCGAACCATCTCTGCAAACTCAGCCTTAACGATACGACGTTTATGGTGACGAGCTTTGTGCCATGGGTCAGGGAAGAACAGTTGCAGAGTATGCAGGCTGCTATCTGGGATCATGTGTTCAAATACTTCTACAGCATCGTGACACATTACACGCAGGTTAGTTACGCCAGCATCGCGAGCTGTACCTAAACACGCACCAACACCCGGGCTATGAACTTCAATACCTAAGAAGTTTTTCTCAGGTGCGTTCTTTGCCATTTCAACCAGTGATGCACCCATACCGAAGCCAATCTCTAGTACAACCGGGTTATCGTTGCCAAATACTTCTTTCCAGTTAAGAAGCTCTGGGTTGTAGTCGATACCCATTGTTGGCCAACATTCATTCATCGCGTTCTCTTGGCCTTTTGTTAAGCGGCCTTCGCGGCGAACAAAGCTACGGATCTTACGAACCAGTTTGCCGTCTTCAGTATATTCGTTAGTGGTCACTTCACTCATTGATTTTTGCCTGCACATTGATTAATCAAAGCGGGGATTATCCAAAGAATTGCCTCCGGTGCAAGTCTTTCCGTGGATAAATTCCCACACAATTTGTCTGTTTTACATCCAACGTTAAGTGTGGTGCAATTTCGCTTCTAATAATAGCAAAGCATAGAGCATGTCGTGACTCCTTTCGCAACCGCCATATTAAAGTGGTATGACGCCTACGGGCGTAAAGAATTGCCTTGGCAACAAAACAAAACCGCCTACACCGTTTGGCTATCTGAAATCATGCTTCAGCAGACTCAGGTTGCTACGGTGATTCCATACTACCAACGCTTCTTAGAACGCTTTCCAACGGTTATCGACCTAGCGAACGCCGAACAAGATGAGGTACTCCACTTATGGACAGGGCTTGGTTACTACGCACGAGCTCGTAACCTACACAAAGCTGCCAAGATCGTCGCAGAGCAATATGGTGGGGAGTTTCCACTTTCCCTCGAAGAAATGAATGCGCTTCCAGGCATTGGCCGCTCAACAGCGGCAGCCGTTCTGTCCTCTGTTTACAAGCTCCCTCATGCGATCCTTGATGGTAACGTGAAGCGAACGCTTGCAAGAAGCTTTGCTGTCGAGGGCTGGCCTGGTCAAAAGAAGGTTGAAAACCAACTCTGGGAACACGCAGAGGCACACACCCCAAAGCAAGATGTCGATAAATACAATCAAGCTATGATGGATATGGGAGCAATGGTTTGTACTCGTAGCAAGCCTAAATGTACTCTGTGCCCAATTGAAAACATGTGTGAAGCTAAAAAACTCGATAGACAACTCGACTTCCCTGGCAAAAAGCCAAAGAAAGAGAAACCAGTAAAAGAGACATGGTTTGTAATCCTGTATCACGATAACCAAGTGTGGCTTGAGCAGCGCCCTCAATCAGGTATCTGGGGAGGCTTATTCTGTTTCCCTCAAAATGAGAACGCAGAAATCGAACACCAATTGGATCTTCGTTCAATCACAAACACAGATTCAATCAAGACCATGATTGCGTTTAGACACACTTTCAGCCACTACCACTTAGATATCACGCCAGTATTAGTGAAATTAGATAAACAACCAGATTTGATAATGGAAGGGGCTAAAGGTCTCTGGTATAACTTATCAAAACCGGAAGAAATTGGCCTAGCCGCTCCTGTAAAGCAGCTTATTGAGAGCCTACCCTTTGAACTGAACGACGACGTTTGAATCAACGAACGCGATAAGAGGAACCACTATGAGCCGCACTGTATTTTGTACTCGCCTTCAAAAAGATGCTGAAGGCCTAGATTTTCAACTTTACCCAGGTGACTTAGGTAAGCGTATCTTTGACAACGTGTCTAAAGAAGCTTGGGGACAATGGCAAAGCAAGCAAACTATGCTTATCAATGAAAAGAAGCTAAACATGATGGATCCTGAGCATCGTAAACTTCTTGAAACTGAGATGGTTAACTTCCTTTTTGAAGGTAAAGATGTCGTAATTGATGGCTATACTCCACCAAGCGAATAAGACATTTATTTAAGCAATTTTTAATGACATCATGGTTAACGCTGCGATGTCATTTTTGTATGAGGAACTATGAAAAAGCTAAGTTACTTCCTAACAGCCATGTTATTAACTGGCTGCAGCCGTGAATTTGTCGAAAGCATTTATGATGTCAATTACGAGCCAACCAACCGGTTTGTGAAGAATTTAGCTGAGCTACCCGGACAATTTGAAAAAGATACCGGGGCGCTAGATTCATTAATAGATAGCTTTTCAGGCAACATTCAAAAACGTTGGGGTAGCAGTGAAATCAAGATGGCAGGTAAGAGTAACTATGTGAAATACATAGATAATTACTTAAGTCGTTCAGAAGTGAATTTTAGCCAAGGCCTGATAACGGTGGAAACGGTTTCCTCTACCGAACCGAAAAAACACCTCAAAAATGCGATCATGACGACCCTTTTGACGCCAGATGATCCGGCGCATGTCGATCTATTCTCTTCTAAAAGCATCAAGCTAGAAGGCAAACCTTTCCTCTATAATCAGGTCGTAGACCAAGAAAAAAAGCCCATTCAATGGACTTGGCGAGCGAACCAGTTTGCGGATTACCTGATCGCGAATAACCTAAAAACCAAAGAAGTCGACTTTAAAAAAGCCTACTACGTTGAAATCCCAATGGTGGCCGACCACGCTAGCCAGCGTAGTTATCAATATGCCGACATCGTTCGACGAGCGTCTCAGCGTTATGACATCCCTGAAGATTTAATCTACGCTATCATCAAGACAGAGAGTAGCTTCAACCCGTACGCCGTAAGCTGGGCTAATGCTTATGGTCTTATGCAGGTGGTACCTAAAACCGCTGGTCGAGATGTATTTGAACACGTCAAAAAGAAACCTGGTGAACCAAGCCCTGAGTACTTATTCAATCCAGAAAACAACATTGATGCTGGCACCGCATACTTTTACATCCTTAAAAATCGTTATTTGAAAGACGTAAAAAACCCATTAACGCTTGAATACAGTATGATTTCAGCCTATAACGGCGGTACTGGTGGCGTACTCAATACCTTCAGTAAGGACAGAAAGCGAGCAATGCAAGACTTAAACTCGCTGCAACCGAGCCAAGCCTACTGGGCGCTTACCAAGAAGCATCCAAATAAAGAGTCGCGCCGATACCTCGAAAAAGTAACGCAATTCAAAAAAGAATTTAACCAAGGTAAAACATAACCCTCACTTTTGAATAAAAAAACAACGAACGAACGGTTTTTTTAATTATTTTCAAAAAAGGAGTTGACGGTTATGCAGAAAATCCGTTTAATAGCGCTCCGTTGCCCGGATAGCTCAGTCGGTAGAGCAGAGGATTGAAAATCCTCGTGTCGGTGGTTCGATTCCGCCTCCGGGCACCACAATTTGATTTGTTGGTGTCAACACTCTTTAACAGGGAGTAACAACACGGACAAAAGCATAAAGAATTTAGTGTGCCGACTTAGCTCAGTAGGTAGAGCAACTGACTTGTAATCAGTAGGTCACCA